>CAYUIQ010000024.1:0-52474 GCA_964444795.1 uncultured Planctomycetaceae bacterium | reverse complement strand
TGTTTCTCGACAGCGACGGCCTCGGAGGGCCATCGTACAACGCGACGAAATGCGTCTTGAGACAAAGCCTAGCATGTCCGACGCAGTATCCCGTTATCGTCAGCCCCTTTGGGGAACGAGTGTCGAGACCCTAAACCTCCTTCCACACCCCCGCGACCGGGGCGGGGAAATAACCCTCTTCGTCGGCCACCACCGGCGGGGGGCTGTCGTAGCTGAGCGTGTCGAGGTAGTTGCAGAATTGGAATTCGGAGTTGGTGATCTCGTCCCAGGTGACGATCCGGTTGGTGTGCGCCGCGGCGCGGCCCATCAGCGAGGCGTAATCGGAGAAGACGGCCCGGCGGGCTTCGTTGTGCGGCTTGTCGTTGCGGATGCTGTTGATGAAGGCGATCCACTCGTAGTCCCACGGGCTGTGGGCGTCGGGCGTGGGCGACCAGGCGATGTTGTCCGTCGCGATCCGCTGGTCCTTGAACATGTGGACGGTAGCCTTATGCACGTTGCCGGAAAACTGCCCGGCCTTCTTCGAGCAATGCACAAACGTGGCAAATTCCGGCTGGCCCTTCAGCGCGCGGCGAAATCCGCAAAACGCCTTCTTGCCGTTGGGGAAAGTGAACTCCATCGAGTAGGTGTCGATGTTCTGGCCGTGGTCGAGGCTGCCCACCTCGCGACCGCCCATCCCGTGGCAGGAGACCGGCCAGGAGTCCATCAGCCAGCAGCACTCGTCGATCTGGTGGATGAGGTTGTCGACCATGTGCCCCGAGCCGACCCAGAGCAGGTTGATTTTGCCGAACCCGAGCTGCTCGACCAGGTTGTTGGACACGTCGCCCATGTCCTTCATCCATCGCCGGCTCGTTAGGCGGTTTGCCCGAATGTAGGAAAGATCGCCCATCTCGCCGCTCTTGATTTTGTCGATCATCGCAGCCCGGGCCGGCGAGTGGCGGCACTGCAAACCGGCGGCGATTTTCACGCCCTTTTTGTCGGCTGCTTCGCCGGCGCGGAGCATTCGCTTCAGACCCGCCGGATCGGATGCGAAGGGCTTTTCCATGAAGACGTGGATGCCGCGGTCAACGGCGTACTCGACGTGCAGCGCCCGAATGTACGCCCGGGTGGTGCAAAGGGCGATATCGCCGGGACGGAGAATGTCGATCGCCCGCTTGTGGGAATCGAAGCCGAGAAACTTGCGGTCGGCCGAGACGTCGATCTGGTCCGGGTGTCGCTTGGTGAGCGCTTTGAGGGAGGCCTCCATGCGATTCTCGTGGAGATCGGCCATGGCGACCAGTTTGATCGGGCCCTGGTCCTTGGTATTCAGGGCGTTGCCGACCGCCCCGCTGCCGCGACCGCCGCAGCCGATCAGGGCCAGGCGAATGGTATTGTCCTCGGCGGCATGCACCGCGGGCACACCGGCGCCGAGCACGGCCGCACCCGTGGCCAGTGCGCTGGTCTTCTTCAGGAATTGTCGGCGAGTCGTGTTCGGAGCGTCGTTAGGCTGAGTCATGGCGTTTTCCTGGGTTGATGATATATATCGGACATGTCACTGCAAGGGGCCGGGCTCGCCGGCAGGGGTCGTCATTCATTGTACGGCGGGGATGGCAGGAATCCAAGCGAGCGGGGGCAGGTGCCCGGCCTAAACGGAATCAGGGGCGATCCGACTGAGGAGAAGCAAGCGGGGTCAGAACACGCCTGCCAGCCGAATCATGGCCGTGTCGTCGGGGGCGTAGTCGCCGTCGCCGGAGGTGAATTCGAGGCGACGGGAGAAGAGGTAGGCGATCTCGATGATCGATCGGTGGCCCTTGGAGCCGAGAGTCTCGACGCCGATGCCCAGTCGCAGGTCGCGGTAGCTGGCCAGATCGTCGACCGTTCGATAGCGTTCCACCGCCCAGGTGCCGCCGCCCAACTCGCCGCGAACGAACAGCCGATGTTTGTCGGTCAAGCGGAACACGGCGCGCGGCCTGGGGAAGACGATCTCCAGCCGCACGTTCGGATGGGGTACGACGATAAGCCCACCGACGGGAAGCAGTTTGAGGTCGCCCCGGTCCAGGTAGTCGATGCCGAAGACGAGTTCCGTCGTCGGATTCACGCGTAGATAGCCCACGGCATGGCTGGGGAAGCGAATCCCCTCGCGACTGCTGCCCTCGAAATCGCTCGACGCCATCACCGACCCGGCGACATCGTAGCTGAAATCCCCCATCTGCTTCCGCGATTGGAAGGCGAGGCTGAAATCGAAGACCCTCGGGGGCATCTCGGCTCTTTCCGGGCCGTCAAGGAAGTGGAAATGCAAGCCCGCGCTGAGCCCCGAGTTCTCGCCCGGCGACTGATAGTGGTTCGACGCGATCGAGAACATGCCGAACTGGTCGCCGCCACCGAAGATCCAGTCCAGAGAATTCTCGCCGCAACGATAGCCGAAAAACTCGTCGAGCGACTTGAAGCAAACCACCTCGTCCGACGCCTCGGAGTCTTCGGTTGTCTCGCCCACCGCATCGCAATCGACGGACATTTCGCTTGCTGGGACTTCGAGATTCGGTTGATCGCTCGGCAATACGTCACCCGGCGCGGTCGAATCTTGCCCGCTCGGCGTCTGCCACATGACGCCCGGGTCCGCCGGCCGCAACACCGGCTGGTATTGCCACGGATTACCCCAGAGGACGTTACCCGGGGGTCGATCGTCCGCCGGCCGGTGACTTGGCAGCAACGGGTCGCCCGACTGAGCAGGAGCCGGCGTCGTGAGAAGAGACGCCAACAGCGCAACACACACCCAAGCAAGCCGTGGCATCGCAACACTCCGCGCGCAAAGGGACCGCAATCAAAAGGGGGCTACCTATACGGCACGAGGGTGTGGCGTGTCAAGAGAGAATTCTTCGCACCCGGGTGCCCGCGGGGGCTCAATGCACATTCAAACGAACCAGAGGACCGCTGCCACGAGTCCCAGCAGCACGACCGAAGTGCATCCGGCGCCCTTGGATGCGGAAAGGTTGGCGTATTTTTCCGGATCCTGCTCGATAAGCTGGGGAATCAGGGCGTCGATGAATTGCTTGGCCTCGGCGAGGCCCTTTTCGGTGGCTTCGCGATAGATCTTGATCGCCGTAATCTTTCGGCCGTCGGCCAGGGCGGCGGTGATCTGGTCGATCTGTTCTTGCGTGGGCGTTTCGGGCATGGTGGTTGACTCCGTTAATGTGCGGGACCGGGTGCCATGGGCTAGCCTATACGATCGATTCGTTGCGGATCATGTCTTCAAAGGACTGACGGCGGCGCACCAGGTGGGCCTGACCGTCTTGGACGAGGACTTCGGCGGCCATGGGTTGGGAGTTGTAATTGGAACCCATCACCGCTCCGTACGCACCGGCACACTCGATCACCAGCAGATCGCCGATGGCGGCCGCAGGCAAGCGGCGGTGGGCGACGAAACCGCCCTCTTCCTGGGTGAAAATGTCGCCCGACTCGCACAACGGGCCGCCGACCACGACGTCCCGCTCTTGGCGATCCGTGCGGCCGTCGGCGGGGGCAATCGACATCGGATGGTAAGCGCCGTAAAGGATGGGCCGGGCAAGGTTGTTGAACCCGGCGTCGACAAGGTAAAAGAGGTTGTCGGCCTGCCGCTTGACCGCCCGGATCTCGGCGATCAGGTAACCGGCCTCGGCGGCCAGGTATCGGCCCGGTTCGATCTCCAGGGTCACCGGATGGCCGAACTGCTGTGCGAGCCGCTTGCGGGCGGCGTCGCACAGGGCGTGGTATGCGTCGAGATCCACCCGCGTTTCACCTTGGCGGTATGGAATGGGCAGCCCGCCGCCGACACTGATCGAGGTGACGGTCGGTCCCACGACCAAGGCCGCCTCTTCCAGAGCGCCGCACACCTTGGAGAGATGCTCCAGGTCGGTTCCCGATCCGATATGCACATGTAGCCCGGCGATCGTCAGATCCGCGGCGGCGGCCCGCTGCATGCACTGGTCGATCTGGTCGTGCCAGATGCCGTGCTTCGACTGGGCTCCGCCGGTGTTGGTCTTCTGGCTGTGTCCGTGCCCGAAGCCGGGATTGATGCGCAACGTGATCTGGCGGCCCGGGGCTCGGGCGCCAAGCTGATCGATCATGTCGATCGAGCCGCAGTTGACGTGGATGTTCTTCTCGATGACCAGATCGAGCGACTCGCGGGTGAACACGTCGGCCGTGTAGACGACCGGCGGGGGTGTTCCTTCGGGCGTGTATCCGGCGGCCAGAGCCCGGTGGACTTCACCGGCGCTGACCGAATCGACCAGCGCCCCGTGGCGGCGAACCAGATCGACCACCGCCAGATTGGAGCAGGCCTTCTGTGCGTAGCGCACATGGTCGAAGGCCTTCAGATCGGCCAGCCGCCGCAGAATCGTTGCCGCGTCGTAGACAAACGTGGGGGTACCGAACCGTCGGGCGAGATCGAGGACGTCGATCCCCGCGATTTCGGTTCGCAACGTATTGAACGTGGAGATATCAGACATGCGGAATCGACCGGGGGAAGGGGAGTCGAGAATCACTAAAAGCGACTTCTAACACGATACCGGATCGACCGCCGGAAGTGAAGTGGACGGGAAGAACCAACAAAAACGCCCCCGGAGCGGTCTCCGGAGGCGTGGCGAATTGTCGGGACATCTTCGACGGTCGGTCGGAGATTCCTAGAATTTCTCGGCCGGCACGGCTTCCTTCCTCACTGCGGGAGCCCGCATGCCCACGTCGCCGGCTTGGGCGGCCATGGTGCCGATGGCTTTCATGACGCCTTCCTCGACTTCGATGCGAAGCGAACTTCCACGTTCGATCGCCTTGGCGGTGATGGTCAGATGGTCTTTGCCTTCTGAGGCTTGAAGGATCTCGGCGATTTTCCCGGCGATTTCCTTGACCTGGGGTTCCGGCGCGACGTCGGCGATAAACCGGGCGATGGGGGCCGCGGCGACCGTCATGGTCATCGGCGCGACGTTCTTGCCAGCCTGATCGGCCGATGCGTCGATCACCTCGGTGAGTGCCTCGACCGCGTTGCTACCGGCGGCAAAGTAGGCCCGGTCCTTGGCGATGCCCACCACGATTTCGATTTCGTCGCCGAGGATCTGTCGCGCTTCCTCGTCCGGAATCATCGAACTGGGAATCGTTGCCACGTGGAGATTAACGCCGTTGTGCTTGGCGGCGTTGAGTTGGATCATCTTGGCAGCCTCGGGGTCTTCCTTCTTGACGATCCCGACGATCTGTTTCAGTACTTTGTCCAACCGTTTTCCATCGGCCAACCGGCCACCGGCCAGCACGACCGAGCCGCCTTTCTCGAGCTTCAAGGCCATGCCGAAGTCGAGTTTTCCGCCGTCGACCGTCTTCTCCAGCACGGTGAAGACGTCGTCCAACAGTTGGCGCGTCAGCGCGAGTTCCGCGTCACTGAGGCCCTCGGATTCCAACTCCTTGATCGCGTTGGCCCGGAAGGTGTCGACCATGCTCTTGAGTTGGGCCACGTCGTCTTCGCTGAGCTCGCCGGCGGCCACGGCGGTCATCGCGGCGTCGGGCAAAAGGAAGCCGGCGAAGTCGGTCTTCGTGTTCTTCATCTCCGCCGCTTCGGCGGCCAGGTCCGTTCCCTCCTTGGCGGTCATCTCGAATTCCAGGAACGCCGTGCCGGCGCTCCGATCGACGGCCAGACCCACGGTGATCTGCTCCATCTCGTTGACCGCCTGTTTGACCTGCGCGATCATCCGCTCGACCACCGCCTTGCGGGCCTTGAACTCCTCGTCGGTTTCGCCGTCCATCGGCTCGGTGCCCATGTCGGCGCCCATCTCCAAGTTGTCGATCAGCAGATTCCGGAAGAACGGCGGAATATTGGCGATCTCCACACGCGCGGCCAGATCATACTTCTCGTGCATTCCGTCCAGTGCATCGACCGGATTCTTGGGGAGGCTTTCCAGATCGTCTTCATTTTGGGCGACGAGCAGCCATCCACCTTTCTTGTCTTGCTTGAAGAAAACGGGCCCCATCGGCGGCACGTTCGCTTCGACCGCCTTGCCGGCGGGCGCCTCGGCGATGGGCTTGAGCATGCCGATGACCATCTTCGCTTCGTCGGAAGCCGCCATGGGCGACGCTTCCATCGCTTCGATCAGCTTGGAGAGATCGGTGATCGGCAGGAAGGCGACTACGGGAAAGCCGACCAGGCCGTCGGTCGAAATGACGACTCCCAGCGGCTTCGACTTATCGAAACCCGCCAGTCCCTTGCCACCGGTCGCCTTGTCGATCTGATCCTCGATCTTCTTGGCCACTCCGGCCGCGCCGCCGAGACCGCCGAGGTAATCGGCGTCGCCCACCAGTTCGTCGTAGCCGGACAGACAGATCCGGACCAGCGGCTTGGCCTCTCCGCCGCCGAACTGGGCCCAACACGGGGCCGACATCCCCAGAACCACGGCGACGGCCAGCGCCGACATAAGCATTCTTCTCACAACAGGTACTCCTTTTCGAAGCGGTTACGTTGGTTTGGCGATATCGCCGCCCGAGCAGAACGCGACGCCGCCAGACAATAAGGTCATCACACAAAAACACCAGGCAAAGTGTACACCGCATAGTCGACCCGTACCAGATACCCGGCACGGGTGTCGGCGAAATCCCCCGCGGGGGATTTCGCCGGACCAAGTGCCGCCGGATGGGGCCCTCACCGGCGCCGAGTCATGCTTTTGGGGGGATTCGCTTGAGCCTTGACCCAAGTCACAACCTCCGCGGACCCTTGGAACTCTTAAATGGACTACCGCTTGGCGACCATCTTTCCGACCAGCTTCAGCACCCCTTCCTCCGCTTCGAGGCGAATGGCCACGCCCTGCTCGATCGGCCGGATTACCAAGTTGATGTGATCGTTGCCCGCCACGGATTCCAGCACGGCTACCGCGTCGGCCGCCTTGGCCTGATCGCGCTGCTTGCCCACCTCGGCCAGGAACTGCGCGATCGGCTTCACGGCCACCGAGACACGCAACGGAGCGACCGTCTGGACGCCGGTAGCCTCGGAATTTTCGATCGCCTGCTTCAACGTTTTCATCGCGTCGCGTCCCGCGGCGAAGTAGACACTTTCCTTGCCGAAGCCCACCACCATCTCGGCCGACGGACCGATCTTCTGCACGATCTTCTCGCGCTCCTCGGCCTTCTCGGGGGCCTTGGATTCCTCGGGAATCGGAATGGTCAGCGTGTGGAAACGCACGTCTCGGTAGGTGTCGGCGTCGAGCTTCAACCAGGAACCGATCAGCGGCTGCTCCCGGCGAAATTTCTCGGCCAATTCGCGGAAAACGCCTTCGACTTTGGTCGCCTCGACGACGTGCGCACCGGTCAGAAACGTGGCCACCTGGCTGTCGAGAATCAAGGCCGCCGCGCCGTCCATTCGACCGCCGGACGCCGTGGCACGAACCGCGTCGATAAACTGGCCGGCCAACCGCTTGGCGTCCGCGACGTCTTTCTCGGGTACGTCTCGCTCGATCCCCTCGATCACCCGCTTGCGAAGCGCGTCGATGACCGCAACCGCCTGATCGGCGTCTCCGGACGCCGCCTGGTGAGTCCACCGGGCCGTCAGTGCGGCGCCGGGTACCACAAACCCGCCGAAGGCGCTTTGCAGCTTGGCCAGACCGGCCATGTCCCGAGCCGTTTGCGTACCCTTGCGGGCCGTCACGCGAAGTTCGCCGAACGTTTTCTGGGCGTGGTGGTCCAGCGCCCAGCCGAGCGTCACCTGATCCGTTTCGTTGACCAGCGTGATGATCGACCGCAGCACATGATCGGAAAGCCGTTGGCGAAGCGCAAATTCGTCGTCCTCCTCACCCGGCCTCTGCTGGGTATCGCGGGCGGCCCCTTTTTTCAACTCCGCGACCAGCGTCTCCCGAAGAGTGTCCGGCAGGTTGACCGCATGGACACGTACCGCCAGATCGAATTCTTCGGCCAGATCGGCAAACAAAACGTCGGGCTTCTCCGGCAGGTTGGAGAGCGACTCGATCGACGGCGCGACGAACGTCCACTGGCCCGCTTGTTTCAAGTAGAGCGCATTTCGCGGGCCGCCGAGGCGAAAGACCCCTTCTTGGGGCTGTTCGGGCCGGCCGACCACGTTTTCCAGAGCTCCCAGAAAAGCCGGCAGATCGGTAATCGGCAGCACACCGTAACCGGGCAGCAGTTTCAACGGCTCGGCCGTGCCACTCTGGCCGGCCACCTCGGGGTCGATCTGAACCACGGCCCCCCAAGGCCTCGTCTGGTCCAGCCCCGCCAATCCCTGATCGCTGGTGACCGTGGCAATCGTGCGCTGGACCCACTTGACCGCGTCGGGGTTGCCGGTCAAACGGCCGACCAACTCGATGTCGCCCAACAGCTCGTCGTATCCCGAGACCGACACGACAACCAACGGCTTAGGGTCGGCTCCACGGGCAGTTCGCGCCGGCCCGACGGCCGACACGCTCAACACAAGAGCGGTGACCGCCGCGCACCAGAGCAGATGTTTCATCGAGCCATTCTCCCTCTCTCTAGGGGTAAGTATCGCGGTTCCCCCTCCGCGCGCAATATCTCACTGGTGGGGATTCGCACGAAAGGGGGAGTTCTTGGAGAATGGGGAGGAAAAATCTCCCTCGCGCCGCAGCGCTTCACATTGCCGTAGCGGAAGCCTCTGTACGATGGACTTCTCAGCCCGTCGATTCAGAACGGTCGATGGCCACGCAGGGCCATCGCACACGATTGGGATCTGGTTCCCACGCCGATTGCGGGAACGAGGTTTCCAGAAGGGGAAGTCTACCGCTCGCGGTAGGTAATCCGGCCCTTGGTCAGATCGTAGGGCGACAACTCGACGGTGACTTTGTCGCCGGGGACGATGCGGATAAAGTGTTTGCGCATCTTTCCAGCCACGTGGGCGATCACCTGGTGGCCGTTCTCCAACTCGACGCGGAATCGCGTGTTGGCCAGGGCCTGAGTCACAACGCCCTCGACACTCAGGGCTTCTTCTTTCTTGGTCATACCGACGTCTTGCTCCGCCACCGGATCGCGGCGCGGCCTGTGTTGGGGAAGGAAACCAGCGGGGTAGGAGCCCTCTATCCTAACATTTCCCCGGCGCCCGTCCAGTGCGGCGCCGGATGTTCCGCGGTCACTCCTCCGGTTGGGGGTGGTCAGGGAAGAAGAAACGGTCGGTCGAACCCGGCGACCCTTGCGACCCCCCCATGTCGGGCATGCGCGATTCTTAGGGACTTCCACCGGTCGCTGTTGGCGCGTATCTTAGAGCCCTATGACCGATACAACACCTGCCAATCGCCCCGACGAGCCCGCCGCCCCCAAGCGGCAGCTCTCACTATTCGACTCCACGAACATCATCGTGGGGATCATTATCGGCTCGTTCATCTACGAGGTGAGCCCGGTCATCGCCGGATGCGTTCCCTCGTTCGGCGCGCTCATCCTCGTATGGGTGTTCGGCGGCTTGCTTTCGCTGATCGGGGCGCTCTGCTATGCCGAGTTGGCGACCGCCTATCCAAAAGAAGGCGGCGACTACCTCTATCTTACCCGGGCGTTTGGCCGGGCATTGGGTTTCCTCTTCGCCTGGGCTCAACTGTGGATTGTTCGCCCGGGCTCCATTGGCGCGGTCGCCTACGTCTTCGCGCGATACGCCAACGATCTCTGGCCGTTGGGCGATGGTGGCCACGCGCTGATGATTTACGCCGCGGCGGCCATCATCGTACTCACGACCATCAATATCGCGGGGGTCCGCGAGGGAAAGTGGACACAAAACCTGCTGACGGTGATTAAGGTCGGAGGCCTGCTGGTCATCGTCGCGGTCGGCCTGCTCTACGGATCCGGAAAGAACTGCTCGTTGAGTCTCACGGGTGACGGAGGCATGGACTTCCGTCTGGCCATGATCCTGGTTCTCTACACCTACGGCGGTTGGAACGAAATGGCCTACGTGGGGGCCGAAGTGCGCAACCCAAAGAAGAACATTCTTCGCGCGTTGGTGTTGGGAACCGTCGCCGTAACGGTGCTTTACGTGCTGATAACCGCTGCCTTCGTCTGCGCGCTGGGAATGGAAGGCGTACGCCATTCCGGCGCGGTGGCCTCTGACGTGGCACGGCTCGGATTCGGTGACTGGGGCGGCCGGGCGATCAGCCTGCTGATCTGTATCTCCGCACTGGGATCGATCAACGGCATGGTCTTCACCGGCGCGCGAATCTACTACGCCATGGGAACCGAGCATCGTGTCTATTCGTGGCTGGGAAACTGGCACAAACGTCTCGGGACCCCCGTCACCTCCCTGCTCGTTCAGGGAGCCATCACGCTGGCATTGATCGTCGGGTTCGGGCTTTACGAGGGGGGGTTCAAGAGCCTGGTCGTCTTCACCACCCCCATCTTCTGGATCTTCTTCTTGTTGGTCGGTGTTTCACTGTTCGTGCTGCGCCTTCGCGAGCCCGACACGCCGCGGCCTTACCGTGTGCCCTGGTATCCGGTCATCCCGCTTCTGTTCTGCGGGTCGAGCCTGTTCATGGTCTGGTCGAGTATCTCGTGGGCCCTGGATAACCGTAGCTACGAAGCACTCTGGGCCATCGGTCTCCTGGTGGTGGGCATGATTCTGGCCTGCTTCGACCCCCGACCAAGAACCTCGGAAAAACCCTAGCGCGGGTCACGCCCGCAAACCCATTCGCTAAACAAACACGACTGCATGGGAGGACTCAACATGACACGGAACTTGATCTGCCTGCTGACGGCATTTCTGCTGGTCGCCACGGCGAGCATCGCCGCGGCTCAGAAACATGAGACGTTCGATCCGGAGGAAGCCAAGGCCGACCCGGATTTCGGCGTGCAAGGAGAATACGAGGGCAACGGCCCGCTACCCGACGGCTCCGACGGCAAGATCGGCGCGCAAGTGGTCGGCCGCGGCGACGGGCGTTTCGAGGTATTTATCCTCGCCGGCGGGCTGCCCGGCGACGGATGGAAGAAGGGCGACAAACGGGTCCGCGTCGAAGCCGGGCGAGAGGAAGATACCGTGGTCATTAAGGGCGACGATCTGCAAGGCACCATTGCCGACGGGCAGATGAAGCTCACCGACCCCAAGGGAGAACGGACTATCCGCCTAAAGCGCGTCGAACGGAAAAGCCCCACACTCGGGGCCAAGCCGCCGGCCGGCGCCACCGTGTTGTTCGACGGCACCAATGTCGATGCCTTCGACGGGGGACGTCTGACCGACATGGAAACCATGCTGGCCGGCGTGACCACCAAGGAGAAGTTCGGCAGCTACAAGCTCCATCTCGAACTGCGCCTGTCCTGGATGCCCAAGGCCGGCGGCCAGGGACGCTCCAACAGCGGCGTGTATATCCACGATTGTTACGAGATTCAGGTGCTCGATTCGTTCGGCCTCGAAGGCCGCAACAACGAGTGCGGCGGGTTCTACAAGATCAAGGAGCCCGACGTCAATATGTGCTTCCCGCCGCTGGTCTGGCAAACCTACGACATCGATTTCACCGAGCCGAAGTACGATGCCTCGGGAAGGAAAACGACCAATGCGCGGATCACCGTCCGGCACAACGGCGTGTTGATTCACGACGACGTCGAATTGCCGAACCACACGGCCGGTCGTCAGGGTGAAGCGGCGGGACCTCGCCCGATCCACCTGCAAGGTCACGGCAACAAAGTCAACTACCGCAACGTATGGATTCAGAAGAAGTAACGCCCGAAGAAGTAACGAGTGTCCGGCGACGAGTCGGCCCCTTCGGGCGAAGGTTCGCGGGCGGAAAAAAGCGGCCAATTTTCCGCTTTTCCCGGCAACTTCGCTAGCCCGTCCGCTTTCTTGAGGTAAAATAGAATAGAGCGGGTGGATCGGCGGCAAACCCCGTTGGAATCCAACGGTGGAAATAGTCGTGCCGATTCGACCGTAGAGCGGGACCGATCCTGCCGATATTGTATAGCAGTCATACTGCATGGAAGAACGAACCAAGCTTGAAAACGTTCAGGCCTCCCGTGGCCTATTCCGACGGAGGTGCCAATTTTAGCGTGAGCTTGGGGTCGCCAATGGCTCGTGCCTAGCACGCCAGACCCCCGCTCGTCTCGCAGCGCCACGTCCGCTCGCAATCGTCGGGAGGTTTGATCCAATAGCCGTCGCGCCGCTTCAAGGCGGTGCGACGGCTTTTTTGCGCGCCGGTAGGGTTGGTTTTCGGTGCCGGTGGTGGCGGTGCGTGTTGGGTGATTGGTGTCTTCACCCTACTCGTTCCGGCGTGCCAGTCCGCCATCGTCCGGCTGGCTTCCGTCCCGGTCGAGCTGGTCCTCTTCCTCGGCGAAACCCAGCGTTTCGACAAACAGGCGGTCGGCGTCGCCAAAACGGGGGACCAGATCGCCTTCCACCGTGAAGACCATCGCCGCCTGATGTCCGTACTGATCGGCCAGGAAGTAATAGACCCAGCGGATCGGCAACTCGGCAGCCTGCCCGTCGACGATCGCCCGAAAGACTCGGTAGTCGGCGCCGCTGGCCCACTGCCCGACCTTGACGAACTGCCCGAAGTTCTTGCCCAAGCCTTGCTCGACCTGCTCTTGAAACTGCCGGAGCGTGGGCAGGTTTTCCACGGCGATCCGAGGCAGCCAGGCGATATTGCACTGCGCGACCAACTCGCCGCGGTCGATCATCCGCATGACCGTCGAGCGAGGATCTTCCTCGGCCACGAACCAGCGGCGATCGTGTGACAAGCGGTGTCTCCCGTCGAGCGGTTCGTAAGCCAGCGTTTGCAGTTCGGCGGTCGGGGTGGTCGGCAACTCGGCCACCAAGGAGTCGGTCAAATGGGGCGACTGCCGGGAAGGAACGATCGTCATTTGCAGTCGGGCCGTCACCTCCAACCCCGGCGCGGCATGTCCGATCTCGCGCTGCTCCTGAACCGCCATCCCCAATCGAGTGACCCGTTTGGCGCGAAAGTCGAACATGTACTTCGCCTTGGCTACGATCCGACTGGTCACGCCGCCGATGGCCCCTTCGGTCGTTCCGCTGAGTTGGAGCGTCGCCTCCCGATCGTTGACCTCCAGCAACACACTCCGCAGATCGGTGCCGGCCACTTCCTCCAGCCCCAGCAACAAGGCCGCGACTTCCTTGGAATGCTCCCAGGTTTGGCCCACTTTGACCGGCCCCCGCGGTAGGAGGAGGTCGAACAGCAGGCTATTGCCGACGACGTCGACCAGATCCAGCTCCTCGCGGGTCAATTGGCCCTGGGGAGAAAAGAGCATCACGCCCTGTTTGCCGACTTCCGCCCCGATCAACCGTCGCTGCTGGCGAAGCTGGCGCCTCGCGGTCGACCCCTCGACTTCGATCACGGCGTCGGCCCGATCGTAGTGGCGGATCGAAGCAACCCGCTGGGTGAGGCTGGGATCCCAGCGAACGAGCCGTTCATCGTAGGCCAAGTTACCAACGACGCGGATCGGCACCGACTCCAGGCCCTTTTCGCCGGGCACTTTCAGATCGCCGTCCAAATCCAGCGTGGCCTCGACTCGCTGCGTGTGGCCCGGCCGGCAATCGCTTTGCAGGGCGTAAGTGGTTTGGTCCGCACCCTTTGCCGCCGTACTGATCCCCACCACAGTGCAAACGACGAAGACCACATTAGAGGAAATCTTCGAAGGACACATCGTTGGCTTCTCCCAAATAGTTGACAAGAAAGCACGGAATCCATTATAATGGGGGCCGCTTCATAGCTCCCGTCTTGTTTCTGTAGAATCCAGTCGCTAGATCGACCCAACGGACAACGATAATCCATCGTAAACCTCCGGATATGCCGATTAGACCGGTTTTCTCGTCAAGATAGCGAATCGACGCAGTCTCGCGAATTCTCTTCTACGGCCCAGCTTTCGGGACACATCGTATTGCGTACGGATCACGGCCGGCGGATCGGGCTAACCCCCGAGGTTGTAACCTGTACCGTGGGATAAACATCAATAACGGCTGAAAGAAGGTGGACCGCGCCGATTTGTTGGCGAGGTGAACTTTTTGCGACCATTGGCGTCTTCTTGTGCGTAGAGAAGCATATCCCGCTAGCAGGGATGTCTCCTTTTTCAACAGACTGACAGTGTTGGGGGGTGAGACCGGCGATCTACCCCCTCTGTAGAGCCGATTTCGGGAAATCGGGAGAAGTTTGGACGAATCGAAAGAATATTACTGTTTTTTGCAAGGAGAATCTGTTAAAATTCGTCCATTGGTGAATGATTTCAAACAGATTACTTCGACGTGAATCCCCGCGGCCATAGACGGCCCATTGGCTTCCTCGGGGAAGTCGAACTCGCACGAAGGAGTCGAGACAGCCAAAAGGCGAGGCAACAAACGCCACGGATTCTCGTGAGAAAGGAACTCCCATGCATAGCGACTATCTCAATCCGGCGATGCGTCAACTCCGCGATCAGCAAGTTCGATTTGCACCGCGCGAGAAGAAGATCGAACAGGCCAACCGGGCGGAAAAACTGCTCGGCGAGTTAGAGTCTGAGCGAACCTATACGTACGAATACCTCTGCTTCCGCGTCACCGATTATCGCCCGCAAGCGTATCCGCATTTGAAGCTGAGCGGCGGCGAGGCCCAGCACGACTTGCGATTGTTTGTGGAAGACGTTTCCGACTCGGCGAATGTTCCGGCCGAGGGGGCCGGCGAAAAGGTGATGACGGTCGACGAACTCAGCCGGTTGTTCCAGGTGTCGACGAAGACCATTTCCCGCTGGCGCCGCCAGGGGTTGGTGAGCCGTCGATTCGTGTTTGGCGGCCGCAAACGCGTCGGGTTTCTAGCCAGCTCGGTGGATCGGTTCGTGGTTCATAACAAGGAGCGGATTCAACGGGGAGCCCATTTCAGCCAATTGTCGCAAGGGGAACGGGATCGAATCGTTCGCTGGGCGCGTCGGCTGGCCGAGGCGGGTGGATGTCCGTCGGAAGTGACCAAGCGCCTGGCCCGTCGGACCGGCCGCAGCGCGGAGACGATCCGTTACACACTCAAGCAATTTGACCGGGATAATACCCAGATCGCCATCTTCCCCGAACAGAGCGGTCCGTTGCGACCGGAAACCAGGAAGAAGATCTACCGGCAGTACCGGCGTGGCACGTCGGTCGAGGTGCTGGCGCGGCGCTTCTGCCGCACCAAGAGCAGTATCTATCGGACCATCAGCGAGATGCGTGCCGATCGGATCATGAGTCTTCCGCTGGACTACATCCCCAACGAGGAATTCCCGCGCGTTGCCGAGAAGCGGGAGCGGGCCATCCTGAAGCCGTCGCCCAAGTCGGAGGCCACGGCGCGCAAGCCGCGGTTGCCGAGCGGTTTGCCCCCGTATCTGGCCAGCCTGTACGCCATTCCGCTGTTGACGCGGGAGCAGGAAGTCCACCTGTTTCGGAAGATGAACTACCTGAAACACAAGGCGAGCAAGTTGCGCGAGCAACTCGATCCGTCCCGACCGCGCAAGGGCCTGATGGACCAGATCGATCGAGATTACGAGATGATGGCCGAGACGAAGAACGAGATCATTCGCTCGAACTTGCGACTGGTGGTCTCGATTGCCAAGCGACACGTGGGACCGGCCGACAATTTCTTCGAGCTGGTGAGCGACGGCAATATGTCGTTGATCCGCGCGGTGGAAAAATTCGACTTCGCCCGGGGCAACAAGTTCAGCACCTATGCGAGCTGGGCGATCATGAAGAATTTCGCCCGAACGATTCCCGACGAACACCGGGTCCGCGACCGCTTTCGCACCAGCCACGGCGAGATGTTCGGCAGCACGGCGGACATGCGCAGCGACGTCTTCGAGCAGGAAGCGGCGCAGATGGAGCGGGAGACCCAGGTGGAAAAGATTCTCGGGCGTCTTGACGAACGGGAACAAAAGATTATTATCAGCCGGTTCGGGTTGGATCGTGGCCACGAGCCGCGTACCCTGAAAGAAGTAGGAGCTGCCATGGGGGTCACGAAGGAGCGGATCCGGCAGATCGAGGCGCGAGCCCTGAATAAACTCCGCAAGGCAGCCCAGGAAGAGAAAATTGAGATTCCCGGATTGGACGACTAGCCGATAATACGTGCGGTCGGCTCGCAATGGTGGACGGAGGACACCTCCGAACACCCTTCTGCTGCTTGGTATCTATATACCTTTATGGAGGTATATA
The DNA here is from genome assembly GCA_964444795.1 of uncultured Planctomycetaceae bacterium. GTDB lineage: Bacteria > Planctomycetota > Planctomycetia > Pirellulales > Thermoguttaceae > JABMRP01. The sequence continues at coordinate 36,408 of CAYUIQ010000024.1, read as the reverse complement.
GCTGAACGTCATCCTGCCTCCCGAGTTGGCGGCGTGTGTCGCGAAGTTCTCCGGATGATGCGGCACGGGAAAGCGAATGCGGGACCTTCTTCCCAGGACGGTTTGAATTTTCAACCTGTTTTCCCATGGATTTTCGAGTGAAATCAAGGATTGGATTGCCGAAGAATCGAGGAAAACTGAATTTCCGCCCCATCGACCTTGCAAGGCTTCGTAGGTTGGTTATATTAGGGAGTTCGGAAGATGGGGCCGATTGGCTAGCGTAGCTCAATCGGCAGAGCAGCTGATTTGTAATCAGCAGGTTGTGGGTTCAAGTCCCTCCGCTAGCTCATATTGAGGAACCCCTATTGGAGAGAATGAAAACGGCCCGGAACACGAAGCTGGCCCGCGAGAGCGACCCCACGAAAGTGTGGTAACCGGCTTTTGGTTTGTATCATCAGGGGGGTTTCCCGAGCGGTCAAAGGGGTCAGACTGTAAATCTGATGGCACAGCCTTCGCAGGTTCGAATCCTGCACCCCCCACTAGAAGGCCTGTATATAGGGTTATTTGTGGTGAAACACGTTGTGTGTGGAGGTTTTCCGGGAGAAAAGCACCGGACACTGCGGTCCCCATCGCGATCATGCGGCGCCAGTGGCGCATGAGGCAAGTGGATTGCGGGTGTAGCTCAATGGTAGAGCCATAGCCTTCCAAGCTAAAGACGAGGGTTCGATTCCCTTCACCCGCTCTACCCTGGCAGCTAGCCCCTGAAGCGGGATTCATGACAATAAGGAGTATTTTGTTCGCCTTCCGAAGAAGGCTGAGGTGATTGTGCGACGCGGCGTGCCGGCTATCGGGCTCTTTGACCGAGACCACAGCAGGCGTCCACTACCGCGATGGCGGGTCCATTTTCCTGGACAATCGCGGAGGTGGCCCGGGGGTGGCTGTCGACCGGAGGCGGAGTTGCCGCGGTTGGATCGGCTGCTGTAGCTCAGTTGGTAGAGCGCGTCCTTGGTAAGGACGAGGTCATGGGTCCGAATCCCATCAGCAGCTCTGAGGTCGGCTGGCTTTCGTTCGTACGTTTGAATCAGACCGATTTATCCATCAGTCCACCGTGTTTAGACTGACCTACATGCAGGGAGAAATGGAGAAATAATGGCCAAGGCAGTTTTCGAACGGACCAAGCCCCACGTCAACGTTGGGACCATCGGCCACATTGACCACGGCAAGACGACCTTGACTGGGGCGATCTTGGCCGTCCAGGGAGCCAAAGGGCTTGCCGAGTTCAAGTCGTACGCCGACATCGCCAAGGGCGGTACGGTGCGCGACTCCACCAAGACGGTCACCATCGCGGTGGCCCACGTCGAGTACCAGAGCGACACTCGTCACTACGCGCACATCGATTGCCCGGGTCACGCCGACTTTATCAAGAACATGATTACCGGAGCGGCCCAGATGGACGGGGCGATCCTGGTGGTTTCGGCGGCCGACGGCCCGATGCCCCAGACTCGGGAACACGTCCTCCTGGCTCGCCAGGTCAACGTGCCCGCTCTGGTCGTATTCCTCAATAAGGTCGACCTGGTGGACGACGAGGAATTGCTGGAACTGGTCGAGTTGGAGTTGCGGGAGTTGCTCAGCCACTATGGTTTCCCCGGCGACGACATCCCCATTATCCGCGGCGATTCGCTTACCGCCTACAACAAGCCGGACGATCCGGAAGCCACGAAGTGCATCCAGGATCTGATGGACGCGATTGACGCCAATATCCCCGAACCTCCCCGGGAGACCGACAAGCCCTTCCTCATGGCCATCGAGGACGTCTTCTCGATCGAAGGCCGCGGAACGGTGGCCACCGGGCGTATCGAGCGGGGTGTGGTGCATACGGGCGATGAAGTGGAAATCGTCGGGCTCACCGAGGAGTTGCGCAAAACGATCTGCACCGGCGTTGAAATGTTCAACAAGACGCTGGATGAAGGCATGGCGGGCGACAACGTCGGATGCCTGTTGCGAGGCGTCAAACGGGACGAAATCCAGCGTGGCCAGGTGTTGGCCAAGAAGGGGTCGATTACTCCCCACACGCAGTTCGAGGCCGAAGTGTACGTGCTGTCGAAGGAGGAAGGCGGACGCCACACGCCCTTCTTCAGCGGGTACCGTCCGCAATTCTACTTCCGCACCACCGACGTGACCGGAACGGCCAATCTTGTGGGTGACGTAGAGATGTGCATGCCCGGCGACAACGCCAGGATCAGCGTCGAGTTGGGCTATCCGATCGCCATGGACGACGGGGTCCGATTCGCCATTCGTGAAGGCGGCCGAACGGTCGGTTCCGGAGTCGTCACCAAGATTATCAAGTGATTGGGGCAATTACCCAGGCGGATGCAGAGTGCTCCCGGCGGGACGAAGCGACCGTTTCGTTCCGCGGCGAGACGGAAGCCGAACCGGTCAACAGCAACCATTCCGCAGGGGTGTAGCTCAATTGGTAGAGCACTGGTCTCCAAAACCAGCGGTTGAGAGTTCGAGTCCCTCCGCCCCTGCTCGTTTTTGTTTCTGCAGTTGCGTGGTTTCTGGAAAGTAACGCGTGACGAAAACAGGCCGGTGCATGGAGCGTGCCGGTGAAACCGGTCGGAGTTCGGCCACTTTGGAAACCGACGCGGTGGAAACGCGGCCGGTTGCCACGACAGCGTTCTGCCCCGTTCGACCTCCCAGCGCAACAACGCCCTGAGTACGGGGCGTCGGCCCACAAACGAGAGAGCCTAGTAGTGAATGCCTTTTTTCGGGAACTACTACAAACCGGAATCTATAAACGAAGCCAGGGGAAGATCGCGCGCCAGATCACCTTCGCGGCCTTTCTGGTGGTCGTCGTGCTGGGGCTCTGGCGATTGAGCGAACAATTCCTGGGAAGTGGCCCGTATTTGCAGTTCGGTCTGCCCCTGGCCCTGTTGCTGTGCGGATTCTGGATCTGCTTCCGCCTTGTCAACTTGCCGACGTTCGCCGATTTTCTGATCGCCGTGGAAGCCGAAATGAACAAGGTTTCCTGGCCCACGCGAACGGAACTGTACCGTGGCTCGGTGGTTGTGCTGGTCGTGATCTTCGCCATGGCCCTCATCCTGTTCTTTTACGACTTGTTCTGGATCTATCTCTTCTCGCTCATCGGGATCATTAATTAGGCGGCCGGCAATTACCTCGACGGAGCGAGGGCCGCTCTGTCACCACCCCGGGGAATCCGAAACCAGTTTTCATTGCCTTCACCAGTTTTCATTGCCTTCACCAGTTTTCATTGCCGCGAAAGTTAGCCGTTGGGGAATTCAGGCGTGATTGACCAGCCAAACCATCCGATCGACGAGCCCCGCCAGGCGGGCGAACCGGCCGAGACCGATCCTTCGGTCGAGCAGGCCGAAGTGGCTCCCGAAGCAGCCATGCCGCAGAGCGACGCCGTGCAGAGCGAAGCCGTGCAGGATGACGCCGTGCAGGATGACGCCGTGCAGGATGACGCCGTGCAGGATGACGCTAGAACGGGAACGATTGCTCAGGCCGAACCGCTTTCGCCTCCACCCGATGGGATTGTCGAGGCCTCGCCCCTCGAAAAAGAGCCCAAAAAGGCAGCAAAACCCAAGAGCACAACAACCAAAACCAAAACCAAAGCCACCGCCAAGGCAAAGAAACCGGCAAAGAAAAAGAGTGCCAAGGCCAAACCCTTGGAATTGTCTCCGGAAGACAAGTCGGACCAGATGGACTGGTACATCCTCAAGGTCCAGAGCAACCGCGAGGATTCCATTCGCGACGGGCTGATACGAAGAGTAAAGATTGCTGCCCTGGATCGCTATTTTGGCGAGATCATCGTTCCGGTGGAGAAAATATCGGAATTCAAAGGTGGCAAGAAGCGGATTATGAAGCGGAAGCTGTATCCGGGCTACCTCGTCGTGCAGATGGAGATTAACGACGACACGTGGTTCATGGTCCGCGAGACCCCGGGAATCGGCGATTTCACGGGCGCCGTGGGAAAACCCACTCCCATGCTGCCCCACGAAGTCAGCCGTATCCTGGCCAAGCAAGAAGAGAAGCAGGATGAAGCGCCGAAGCTGAAGATCAGCTTCACCTCCGGCGACCGGATCAAGATCAACGAAGGAACGTTCGAGAACTTCGAGGGAGACGTTGATAGTATCGACGAGACCAATGGCCGTGTGACGGTCATGATCAATATTTTCGGGCGGAGCACGCCCGTCGAATTGGAATACTGGCAGATCGAATCGGTTTGAGATAAGTCATGGCAAAAAAGCTTGTCGGAGAAGTGAAGTTCCACGTACCTGGCGGTCAGGCCACGCCCGCGCCCCCGGTCGGAACGGCACTTGGGCGATTCGGGATCAACCTGGGTCAGTTCGTTCAGCAGTTCAACGATCGGACCAAGGAAGACGCGGGGATGCCCATCCCGGTGGTGGTTCAGGTCTACAGCGACCGCACTTTCACGTTCAGCACAAAGAGCCCGATCGCTTCGGCGCTGCTGAAGCGGGCGGCGAACATCGCCAAGGGCTCGGGGGAACCGAACAAGGAGAAGGTTGGCAGCGTGACCGACGCGCAGGTCGAGGAGATCGTCAAGCGAAAAATGGCCGATCTCAACGCCCGCGACATGGACCATGCGAGGCGAATGATTGAAGGAACCGCCCGAAGCATGGGGCTGAACGTTATCGAGTAGGACCGCCCCCGATGAGGACCGCCTACCCCCGACCGCGGACATCCTCCCGTTTCGAAGCGAGTGTTTCGGCACGAACGAGTGTTTCGGCACGAAACGGGCCACATATTTTTCAAGCCAGAACAAGGCGCTGATGATGGTGAAACGATCCAAGCGAATGAAGACCATGGTGGAGAAGGGCCTCGGCACCGATCCGTTGACCGTCGCCGAAGCCGTGGCCGCCCTGCAACAGTTCAACACGACCAAGTTCGATCAAACGGTTGAGGTCGCCATGCGATTGGGGGTCGACCCGAAACAAGCGGACCAGATCGTCCGCGGTTCGATCGTCTTGCCGCACGGCCTCGGCCGAACCTTGCGCGTGATCGTGTTCGCCAAGGGCGACATGATCGAGCAGGCGACCGAGGCGGGTGCCGACGAGGTCGGCGGTGAAGAACTGGCCAAACGAATCAAGGAAGGATGGCTCGATTTCGACGCCTGCATCGCCGCTCCCGACATGATGGGGATCGTCGGTCCGTTGGGACGTACGCTCGGGCCCCGCGGGCTCATGCCCTCGCCGCGCGCCGGAACGGTTACGCCGGACGTGGCCAAAACGGTCAAGGAGTACAAGGCCGGCAAGGTCGAGTTTCGCAACGACTCCGGCGGAAATGTCCACGCTCCGGTGGGCAAACTGAGTTTCGCTCCCGAACAGTTGACCGAAAACGTCCAGGCGATGATCGATTACATCACCGGCCTGAAACCGGCCGCCGTTCGCGGCCAATACATCAAAGGCATCGTCATTGCCGCCACGATGAGCCCCAGCGTGCGCGTCGCCGCCTGAGTCGGCGGAAGACCGCGAAAAGAGAACAACGCGAAAAGAAAATACGTCGGGGCCTCGTCCCCGCTGGACAACAATACAGCATAACCGACGGCAAGCACTCCCATGAGCAAGTACGTCAAGAATTTGGTTACCGATCACCTGCGTCAGCAACTCGACGGCGTGGACAACGCCGTGCTGGTCAACGTGGTCGGGTTGGATGCGAACGCGACGGCCCATTTACGAACCGAACTGGACGGCAAGAACATCCACCTAATGGTGGTGAAGAACAGTCTTGCCGCCCGAGCCACGCAAGGCACCCCCTTGGAAGCCGCGTTCGACGGGCTGACCGGCCCGGCGGCCATCTGTTGGGGAGGCGAGGATATCGTCAGCCTGTCCAAGGAAATCACGCGGCTGTCCAAGGAAGAGGAATACGAGGCATTGGAAGCCCGCGGTGGTGCCATGGAGGGTGAGAATCTCACCGCCGAGCAGGTCACCGAAATCAGCAAGTGGCCCAGCCGCGACGAGCAGTTGAGTCTGTTGGTTGGGCAGATCCTCTCCCCCGGCGCCAATTTGGTCAGCCAACTGACCGCCGCCGGGGCGAATTTGGCCAGCCAGATTGCCCAAAAGGCCGAGGGCGACGAGGCGGGCGGCGACGAGAGCAGCGACGACAACGATTGATTCCGTGCCAATCGGAAGCATCATATTGGAAAACGACCCGATGTATCGCGCCGCGGCGCACCTGGAGATTGACGGGTGTTGACGCGGCGCCAGTGTAGAAAGGAAATCTGGCGCAATGGCCACAGACGAAGCAGTCCGGGAATTCTCGGAAACCAGTAAGGACCTGGGCGACAAGATCGTCGCTCTGACTCTCAAAGAGGCCAAGGAACTGGGCGACTATTTGGAGGACGTTCACGGCATCAAGCCGGCAGCCGGCGGCGGCGTGATGATGGCGGCCCCCACCGAGGGTGGTGGCGGCGAGCCCGAGGTGCAAACCGAATTCGACGTCGTCCTGGAGAATTTCGGCGAGAAGAAAATCGGCGTGATCAAGGTCGTGCGGGCGGCGACATCGCTTGGCCTGAAAGAGGCCAAGGATCTGGTCGAAGCCGTCCCGTCGAAGGTCAAGGAAGGGATCGGCAAGGAAGACGCCGAGAAGCTGAAGACGGAGCTGGAAGAAGCCGGGGCAACGGTTTCAATCAAGTAGTCCCACGCAGCCGACCTACATCGCAAGTGGACAAACAGGGCATTCGCTTTCCCAAAAATGGGCGGTGCCGCCGGGAATGGATTCGGCGGCCCGTGCAGGTAAACGGTCCTTGAGCGCATTGATCGTTCCAATCGCTGCCGCGTATTGGTTGCGCGGGCGCGTGCGCGCCGGCCATTTAGTGCCTGGAAATCCTCCGCCTGGAAATCCGTTTTCGCCCACGCGTACGTTGATTCGAATTCAAGAGTAGACCCGAATTCAAGAGGGACCCCCTATGGCTACGAAGGCTCAGCGACGCATTGCACCGAAAGAAATTCGTCGTTTCGGCAGCCTCCGACTCCCTCACTCCATCCCCGACCTGACGGCCATTCAGACGGTCAGCTATCAGGCGTTCCAGCAGTACGACGTACCTTCGGACAAGCGGAAAGACGAGGGACTGGAGAGCGTGCTGCGGGAAATTTTTCCCATCGAAAGCTACGACAAGACACTGCAGTTGCAGTATCTTCGCTACGAATTGGGAAAACCCCGATACGAGCCGCGGGAATGCCGCCAGTTGCGACTGACCTACGGCCGTCCGCTGAAGGTCTGGCTGCGGCTGACCAAGGAGCAGCCGGTGGAGGAGGAAGTCTACCTGGGCGATCTTCCGATCATGCTCGGCGGCGGCGAATTCATCATCAACGGGGCCGAGCGGGTGGTCGTCAGCCAATTGCACCGCAGCCCCGGGGTCGATTTCGTCAGCGAACTGGAGGCCAGCGGCCAACGAAAACTGCACAGTTGCCGCGTGATCCCCGAACGGGGTAGCTGGATCGAGCTGAACGTCACGCGGAAAGAAAGCCTTACCGTTCGGATCGACCAGAGCGGAAAATTCTCGGCGATGACGTTGCTGCGGGCGATGGATCCGAAGTTTGGCGGCGACTCGGAATTGTTGCGAATTTTCTACGAAACGTCGGCCGAGAAGATCGTCGACGGTCGTAGCGTCACGAAAATCGAGGGCCGCATCGCGGTGGACGACGTGGTCTACCCGGCCGACAGCTCTCGCGCCGGAGAGATCATCGTCGAGGCCGGCCACCCGATCACCAAGAACATCGCCGAGTTGATCTGTTCTTCCAACGTCAAGTCGGTCGAGGTCATGGCGCCGGTCAAAAGCGCGATGATCCTCAACGCCCTGGTCGACGATCCAACGGCTAGCCACGAAGAAGCCCTGTTGCGAATTTACCAGCGGCTTCGGCCGGGTAACCCGCCACAGTTGGAGAAAGCCCGCACGCTGTTCCACGAGAAGTTCTACGACACCAACCGCTACCGGCTGGGGCGTGTGGGCCGTTTCCGCATCAATCGGAAGCTCGGGCTGGAGACCTCGGAAGACGAGATGACCCTCTGCCCGGAGGATTTGATCGCGGCCATCAAGTATCTGTTGCGGCTTCGCAACGACGATCCCGGGGCCGAGATCGACGACATCGATCACCTGGGCAACCGGCGTCTGCGGACGATCGACGAGTTGGCCTGCGAGGAACTGCGCAAAGGGTTCCTCAAGCTTCGCCGGACGGTGCAGGAGCGAATGAGCCTCAAAGACATTGAGGACATGACTCCCCGCAGCCTGATCAATCCCAAGAGCGTTTCGGCGGCGATCGAATACTTCTTCGGCCGGGGCGAACTGTCGCAGGTCGTCGACCAGACCAACCCGTTGTCGATGCTCACGCACGAACGGCGCCTGTCGGCGTTGGGCCCGGGTGGTTTGAACCGGAAGCGAGCCGGATTCGAGGTGCGCGACGTCCACATTTCCCACTATGGCCGGATTTGCCCCATCGAGACCCCGGAAGGCACGAACATCGGGCTGATTTCCAGCCTGGCGATTTACGCCGGAGTCGACGATTACGGTTTCCTTGTCACCCCCTACCAAAAAGTGGTCAAGGGGAAACTGACCGACCACACCGATTGGCTTCGGGCGGACCAGGAAGCGGAAGCCTTCCTGGCTCCGGCGGATGCCCCGGCCAAAGACGGCAAAATCGTCGGCGACAACATTGTTGCCCGATTCCGCGCCGACTTCGAGTTGGTCCCGACGGACAGGATCGAGTACATCGACGTGGCCCCCGCGCAGATGGTGGGCGTGTCGGCCGCCTTGATTCCGTTCTTGGAGCACGACGACGCGAACCGGGCCCTGATGGGGTCGAACATGCAGCGGCAGGCCGTACCCTTGTTGGTGGCCGAGCCGCCGCTGGTGGCCACGGGCATGGAGAAGGACGTCGGCCAGAATTCCAGCATGCTGCAGCGTGCCCGCCGCAAGGGAACGGTCACCCACGTCGACGGCCAGCGCATCGAGATCGGCGGCGACGTCTACCACCTGAAGAAGTTCGTGGGACTCAACGAACGGACATGCCTCAACCAGAGACCGATTGTCGATCTGGGGCAAAAGGTGGATAAAGGGGACGTGCTTGCCGACGGAGCCGCTACCCATCTCGGGGAGTTGGCGCTGGGGCGCAACGTGTTGGTGGCCTTCATGTCCTGGGAGGGGTTCAACTTCGAGGATGCCATCATCATCAGCGAAGAACTGGTTCAGGACGACACCTATACGTCGATCCACATCGAAGAGTTCGACGTCGAGATCCGCGAGACGAAGCTGGGCCGCGAGGAATTCACTCGCGACATCCCCAACGTCGGTGAGAAAGCCCTGCGGAACCTCGATGAAAACGGGATCATGCGCGTGGGTACCTACGTGCGTCCCGGTGACGTTCTCGTGGGAAAAGTGTCGCCCAAGTCGAAGACCGAATTGACGCCCGAGGAGAAACTTCTGCACGCCATCTTCGGCCGCGCCGGCGAGGACGTGAAAAACGATTCGCTGGAAGTTCCCTCCGGCGTGGAGGGGATCGTCATCCAAACCGAGAAGTTCTCGCGGCGGATGAGCCTCAGCGAGGAAGAGCGCAAGGACTTCGAGGCGGATCTGAAGAAGGCCGAGGCCGAAGGGAACGCGCACATCGCCACCGCCTTCGGGGCGATGGTCCAGGAGATCGAAGGCGTGTTGGGGCGCGTTCTGACCGACGACGACGGGAACCCGCTGGTGGGCGACCAGGAACATCGCTATATCGCCGAGCAGGCGGCCACCTTCAGCCCCACCCGGCTTGACATTCGCAGCCCCCGGCGCAAAGCCGAAGTCGAGCAAATCTTCAAATCGCAGTGGCCGGCCGTGGAAACGGCCATCGATGCCCGCGACCGGCGGGTCAATTCGATGAAGCGAGGCGACGAACTCCGCAGCGGAGTGCTGCAGATGATCAAGGTGTACATCGCCACCAAGCGGGTGATTTCGGTGGGTGACAAGATGGCCGGGCGGCACGGAAACAAGGGCGTGATCGCCAAGATCCTCCCCCGGGAAGACATGCCCTTTCTGCCCGACGGCACGCCCGTGCAGATCATGCTCAATCCGCTGGGCGTCCCCAGCCGCATGAACGTCGGCCAGATTCTCGAAACCCACCTGGGCTGGGCGGGTGCCAAGCTCGGGTTCCAGGCGGTCACTCCGGTGTTCGACGGGGCGACCGAGGAAGACATCGGAAAATGTCTCAAGGAAGCCGGCCTTCCCGAGCACGGCAAAGTCTGCTTGATGGACGGGCGGACCGGCGAACCGTTCGAGCAGGAGGCGACCGTCGGCTATATCTACATGCTGAAGCTGCATCATCTGGTCGACGACAAAGTACACGCTCGGAGCACGGGTCCCTACTCGCTGATCACCCAGCAGCCACTGGGCGGCAAGGCGCGTTTCGGGGGCCAGCGTTTCGGCGAGATGGAAGTCTGGGCACTGGAGGCGTACGGGGCGGCCTACATCCTCCAGGAGTTGCTCACCGTTAAGAGCGACGACGTCGAGGGCCGCACCAAGATTTACGAATCGATGGTCAAGGGCGAGAACACCCTGGAGGCCGGCACCCCAGCGAGTTTCGACGTGCTGACCAACGAAATCCGCGGGCTGGGTTTGAACATGCAATTGGAGAAGCGCCGGGTGTAGAGTCTCGCCCGCCGAGTCCTCCCCCGGAGGCTCCTTGGCGAGAGACCCGTTTCCGCCGCGAGTCCCCGTTTTCGAGGCTTGAGAAAGTCCAACGCTGAACGCCGTCGGTTGACAGCCGCAAACTTCTTCCCCCATCCTCCCCACAAGGAGAGCCAACCGTGAGTATCAGCGAAAGCTCTTACGATCGGATTAACGACTACTCGTCGGTCAAGATCAGCTTGGCCCGACCGCACGACATTCGTAGCTGGTCGTTCGGCGAGGTCAAGAAGCCCGAGACGATCAACTACCGCACCTACCGTCCCGAGCGCGACGGCCTGTTCTGCGAACGAATTTTCGGGCCGGAAAAGGACTGGGAGTGCTCCTGCGGCAAGTACCGCGGGATGAAATACAAGGGAATGATCTGCGACCGTTGCGGCGTGAAGGTCACGCACAGCCGCGTGCGCCGCAAGCGGATGGGCCACATCGAACTGGCCGCCCCGGTCGTACACATCTGGTTCTTCAAGGCCATGCCCAGTCGCCTGGGAACCTTGCTGGGCATGAAGACGACCAGCCTGGAGAAAGTCATCTACTTCCAGGACTACGTGGTCACCGACCCCGGCGATACGCCGCTGAAACGGCAGCAACTATTGACCGAAGAAGAATATCGTGCTGCCCTGGCCGAGCATCCGGAAGGCTCGTTCAAGGCCGACATGGGCGCCGACGCGATTCGCAAGCTGCTCAACGAATTAGATCTGGTGGCCCTCTCCGAACAGGCGCGTATCGACTTGCGCGAGACCGGGTCGAAGCAAAAAAAGAAAGAGTTGATCAACCGGCTGAAGATCGTGGAATCGATCCGCGACAGCGACAACCGCCCGGAATGGATGGTACTGGACGTCATCCCCGTCATCCCACCCGACCTGCGACCCCTGGTCCTGTTGGATTCGGGCAATTTCGCCACCAGCGACCTGAACGACTTGTACCGGCGGATCATCAACCGGAACAACCGGCTGAAGAAGCTCGTCGACCTCAACGCCCCCGAGGTCATCATCCGCAACGAGAAACGGATGTTGCAGCAGTCGGTCGACGCCCTGTTCGACAACAACCGCTGCAAGCGTCCCGTGCTGGGCTCCAGCAACCGGCCGCTGAAATCGCTCACCGACATGATCAAGGGCAAGCAGGGCCGTTTTCGCGAAAACTTGCTGGGCAAGCGCGTCGATTACTCGGCCCGAAGCGTCATCGTGGTCGGGCCCAGCCTGCACCTGCACCAATGCGGGCTGCCCAAGAAGATCGCCTTGGAATTGTACCAGCCGTTCATCATTCGGCGTTTGAAGGAGTTGGGACACGCCGACACCATCAAGAGCGCCAAGAAGATGCTCGAACGCAAGGATGAAGAGGTCTGGGACATCCTTGAGGAAGTGATCAAGAACCACCCGGTCATGCTGAACCGGGCTCCCACGCTCCACCGCATGGGCATTCAGGCCTTCGAGCCCATCCTCGTCGAAGGCAACGCGATCAAACTCCACCCCCTGGTATGCAAGGGGTTCAACGCCGATTTCGACGGCGACCAGATGGCCGTCCACCTGCCGCTTTCCATCGAAGCCCAGGTCGAAGCCCACACGCTGTTGATGGCTACGAACAACATCTTCAGCCCGGCCAATGGGGCACCCATTATCAGCCCCTCGCAGGATATCGTGATGGGCTGTTACTACTTGACCATGTCGCTTCCCGAGCGTAAGGGGGAGGGCATGATCTTCTCCTCGGTCGACGAAGTGCAGTTGGCCTACTCGCTGAGGGTCATCGACACGCACGCTGCGATCAAGGTCAAACTCCCTTCCGGCCGGCCCGTCAAGGGAGAGTTCGAGGATGCCGTCGGCGGCCTGTCCCAAACTACCGTCGGACGCGTTATCTTCAACATGATGTTGCCCGAGGGAATGCCCTTTTACAACTTGCCCATGAGATCCGGAAAACTGGCGACCGTGATCTCCGACTGCTACCAACTTCTGGGACGCCGGGCAACCATTATCCTTCTGGACGACATGAACCAGTTGGGGTTCCGGGAAAGCACGCTCAGCGGGTTGTCGTTCGCCACCGACGACCTGATCACTCCGCCGAACAAGACCAAGATCATCGCCGCCGCCGAGAAAAAGGTGATGAAGATCCTGAAACTCTACCAGCGCGGCGTGATCACCGAAGGCGAACGGTATAATCAGGTGCTCGATACCTGGACGCACGCCCGCGAACAGATCACCACCGAGATGATGACCGAGTTGGAAAACGACCAGCGTTACCCCGGCTACATCAACCCGATCTTCTTGATGGCCCACTCGGGTGCTCGCGGCGGCGTGGAGCAAATTCGCCAGCTTGCGGGAATGCGAGGATTGATGGCCAAGCCGTCGGGTAAGATCATCGAGACGCCGATCAAGGCGAACTTCCGTGAAGGCCTTAGCGTGCTGGAGTACTTCAGTTCGACCCACGGTGCCCGAAAAGGTCTGGCCGATACGGCCCTGAAAACGGCCGATTCCGGTTATCTGACCCGAAAACTGGCCGACGTGGCCCAAAACGTCGTGGTCACGGTCGAGGATTGCGGCACCACGCAGGGGATTACCAAGGGGGTGATCTATCGCGGCGAAAAAGTCGAGGTCAGTCTGGCCGATTCGATTCGCGGTCGCACCAGCCGTGCCAATATCGTCAACCCGATCACCGACGAGGTGATCGTTGCCGAGAATGATCTGATTACGCCGGAAATCGGCCGAAAAATCGAGGAACTCGGCCTGGAACGGATTCAGGTGCGCAGCGGCATGACCTGCGAAGCGGACCTCGGCGTCTGCCGCGCGTGCTACGGAATGGACCTCTCCACCGGGTCGCTGGTTGAAGAGGGGATGGCCGTGGGGATCATCGCCGCCCAGAGCATCGGCGAACCGGGAACCCAACTGACCATGCGGACGTTCCATATCGGCGGAACGGCCGACCGGACCGTGGAAGAAAGCGAAATTCGCGGCAAGAAAGGCGGCGTCGTCAAGTTCACGAGAATGAAAGTCGTCCGCAACGACACCGGACAACAGGTCGCCCTGACCCGAAACGGCGAGATGCTCATCCTTGACCCCAGAGGCCGGGAACTGGAGAAATTCGATATCCCCGCCGGCGCTAACCTGATGGTGGAGGAGAACCAGGAGATCGAAGCCGGTACCCCGCTTTGCCAGTGGGACCCCCACAGTATCCCCATCCTCGCCGAGGTGGGTGGAAAGGTCCGCTACGAGGATCTGATCGAAGGCGAAACCATGCGGGTCGAGAAGGACCCCAGCGGCCATACGCGACACATGGTCATGGAACATCGCGGTGACCTCCACCCGCAGGTCGTCCTGGAAGACGCCAACGGCAAAATCCTCGAATTCCAGTACCTCCCCGAACGTGCCCATATCGAAGTCGAAGAAGGGGCGCAAATCTCCGCCGGTACGCTCCTGGCCAAGACGCCGCGCGAGGTGTCTGGTACCCAAGACATCACCGGCGGCTTGCCCCGGGTGACCGAGATTTTTGAAGCGCGAAAACCGAAGGAACCGGCCGTTATCGCCGAAATCGATGGTACCGTCGAGTTGCTCGGCGAAAAACGACGCGGCAAGCGGACGATCGTCGTTCGTAGCGAGACGGGCATCGAACGAGAGCACCTCGTCTCCCACGGAAAACACCTCCGCGTTCACGCCGGCGACTTCGTTCGTGCCGGCGAATCGCTGGTCGACGGGCCGCTGGTCCCCCACGACATCCTGCGAATCTCCGGCGAGGAGGCCGTGCAACACTACCTCACCCGCGAGATTCAAAACGTCTACCGCAGCCAGCGCGTGGAAATCAACGATAAGCACATCGAGATCATCGTCGCCCAGATGCTGCGTAAGGTTCTGGTGGAATCCGGCGGGGACACGGGATTGCTGCCGGGAAGTGTGATCGACAAGTTCGAGTTCCGCGAGGCCAACGGAAACCTCTCCCGCTGCGTGAAAATCACCGACCCGGGCGAAAGCGAGTTCGTCGAGAACGCCATCGTGCTCAAAGAGTCGTTGGAGCAGGGAAATGCCCAGGTCGAAGCTCTCGGTGGCACGCCGGCTCAGTTCACCAAGCCCAAACCGGCGACCGCCAGCACGCAGTTGCTGGGAATCACCAAGGCGGCCGTACAAAGCTCCAGCTTCATCTCGGCAGCCAGTTTCCAGGAAACAACCAAGGTGCTGACCGAGGCGGCTTTGGCCGGAAAAGTCGACCATCTGGTGGGACTGAAGGAAAACGTCATCCTTGGCCATCTGGTGCCCGCGGGTACCGGTTTTCGTACTTATCAGGATGCGGAGGTGCGGATCCGTCCACAAGCCCTGGAGGAACTCGCCCCGCAACGCGACACGCTGGCCCTGGACGATTTCACCCTGCTCAACGATGTGCCCGAAGGCACCGAGCAGGCTCTCCCGGCCGAACCCCCCTCGATCGAGTCGCCGGCCATCGCCATGCCTGGCGAGCCCTCGCCCGCCGACACAGGCCCCAGCGAACCGTTGCCCCTGAGCCCGATGCCCCTGAGCCCGATGCCCCTGAGCCCGATGCCTGACCCCGCGCCGCCGCGTGGCTTGGATGAACTCCTGGGAGAGTCGCCCCCACCGGAACCGGAGGAGTGAATGTGGGGGGAAACGGCGGAATAAGCAGTCCGGCCACGCGGCCTCACCGGCTCCGGACCTCGTGCCCGCCCCGTACGCCTTGACACAGACGCCCACTACTGTAAATTAAGATGTTCTGCCCGTTGAAAATCACCACCTTATAACCTGAGTCGGCCGATGCCCACCATTAACCAGCTTGTCCGCAAGCGCCGCAGATCACCGCGAAAATTTAGCAAGGCCCCCGTCTTGGATCGCTGCCCACAGAAACGGGGGGTATGCCTCCAGGTCAAGACGATGACCCCCAAGAAGCCAAATTCGGCTTTGCGCAAGATCACCCGGGTGCGGCTGTCCAACGGCAAGGAAGTGACCGTCTACATCCCCGGCGAAGGCCACAGCTTGCAGGAACACTCGATCGTGTTGGTTCGCGGCGGTCGCGTTCGCGACTTGCCGGGCGTGCGATACCAGGTGATTCGCGGAGCCTTGGATGCACTGGCGGTCGAGGATCGAAAACAATCGCGAAGTCGCTACGGAGCGAAGCGACCTTCGTAAGACAGGTAGTATACACAAAACAGACGTAGCAAGAGGCGGTCACCCCGCCCGGCGTCGGCACTGGGAAGTAAGAACGAGAACAAAACCATGGGTCGGATCACAGCCAGCCGCAAGATACTCGTCGGAGATCCCCGTTACGGGTCCCTCTTGGCCAGCAAGTTCATCAACTCTCTGATGTGGGACGGCAAGAAAAGCGTCGCTCAGAAGGCGTTCTACGCAGCGTTGGATCTGATTAAGGAGAAGATCCCGGACGAGGAGTCGATCGACGTCTTTACCCAGGCCCTGGAAAACGTGAAGCCGAACATCGAAGTTCGGTCCAAGCGGGTCGGTGGAGCCTCCTATCAGGTTCCCATGCAGGTCAACAAAGCCCGCCAGCAGTCGCTGGCGATTCGCTGGCTGCTGTTGGCCTGTCGAGAGAAGAAAGGGCGTCCCATTGCCCAGAAGCTCTCGGCCGAACTGCTGGCTGCGTACAACCGCGAAGGGGTCGCCATGACCCGGCGGGAAAACGTCCACCGCATGGCCGAAGCCAACAAGGCGTTTGCCCACTTCGCCTGGTAACTGCCGACAAACATTCCCGCCGCATCGGCTGCCGTACCGATGCGGCGTTGTTATGCGCCGTCGCAACGGCTCCCGAACTTCAAACCACACAAAACCACGGTTCCCCGCCCACTATCCCCTTTGATCTCAATTCGCCCATCAGATTCACGGATTCCAGCTTCACAGATCCATGGCCGTCGACCTCGCCAAACTCCGCAACATCGGCATTGTCGCCCACATCGACGCCGGTAAGACCACCCTTACCGAGCGGATGCTCTTCTTCAGCGGATTCACCCACCGAGTGGGGGAGGTCGACAAGGGGACCACGACGACTGACTCGGACGCCGAAGAGGGGGATCGGGGCATCACGATCTATTCCGCCTGTGTGAGCTTCCCCTGGAACGACACCGCGATCAACTTGATCGACACGCCGGGGCACGTCGATTTCACGGCCGAGGTCGAGCGGAGCCTTCGCGTGCTCGACGGGGCGGTCGTCGTGTTCAGCGCCCGGGAAGGCGTCGAAGCGCAGAGCGAAACCGTCTGGCGCCAGGCCGACAGGTACCATGTCCCGCGGATCGCGTTTATCAACAAGGTGGACCGCGATGGGGCCGATTTCTATCGCACGTTGGACGAGATCGAAGAACGGCTCCAGCGCAGACCGGTCGCGCGCAAACCGGTGGCGATCAATCTGCCGCTGGGCAGTGGGCCGCCGCACACGCCCGACGGATTCCGGGGTGTCGTCGATCTGGTCGAAATGAAGATGCTCACGTTCACCAGCCAGAGCAAGGGAGCGGAGGTCATCACCGAAGAGATCTCCGAGCCGCTGCTGGAAGACGCCAAAATGTGGCGGGCTCAGATGTTGGATCAGCTTTCCTTTTACAGCGACGAGCTGACCGAGTTGCTGTTGGCCGAGGAACCGGTGCCGGTCGGTTTGATCCGCCGCGTGCTCCGTGAAGCCACGCTCCACGATCTGATCGTGCCCGTCTTGTGCGGGTCGGCGCTGGACGGCATCGGGGTGCAGCCGGTGCTGGACGCGGTCGCCGACTATTTGCCCAGTCCCCAGGACATGCCACCGGTCGAGGGCACCGATCCCAAGAAGAAAAATGCCCGCGCGGCCCGAAAACCCGACCCGGCCGAACCGTTCTGCGGGCTGGTGTTCAAGATCCAAGCCGACCGGCACGGCGATCTGCACTATGTCCGCGTCTATTCGGGACAGTTGAAGGCCAACAGCCGGGTGTACAACCCGGGTAAGGATAAGAAGGAGAATGTCCCTCAACTGTGGCGCATTCAGGCCGACCGCCGACAACAGGTCCAGTCGGTCGAGGCCGGCGACATCATCGGCATCATCGGATTGCGACACTCGGTCACCGGCGATACCCTCTGCCACCCCCAGCATCCAATTCTCCTGGAAACCATCTGTTTCCCGGAAACGGTCATCTCGATGGCCATCGAACCGGAAAGTTCCGACGAGCGGAAGAAGCTCTCCAGCGCGCTGGATATGATTTGGCGGCAAGATCCCACCTTCTGCGCGAGGGAAAACGAGGAGACCGGCCAAACCCTGATCAGCGGTATGGGAGAACTGCACCTGGAGGTCATTAAACATAAGCTTCTACGCGACTACAAGCTGAACGTTCGCGTTCACACGCCGCGGGTTAGTTATCGGGAGACCGTGGAAACCGCAGTGGAAGAGACCGGCGAATGCCGTCGCGTTTTGGCCGGAGCGGCCCATTTCGCCCGACTCCGCATCCGCATGGAGCCGTTCTCCGAAGGGGCCAAGCCGGTAACCATTCTCTCGGCCTGTGGCGACGCACTCCCGGGGCCGTTTCTGGCAGCCGCCCGAGAGACCCTGGCCGAGCGAGCCGACGGCGGTGGGATGCTGGGGTTCCCCCTGACGCATGCGAAAATTACCATTTTGGGGGGAGAAATACACGAATCCGAGTCCAACGAACTGGCCTTCCGCATGGCTGCCGCCGATGCCTTCGAGCGATGCCTGTCTGCCGCGGGTATCGCCCTGTTGGAACCCATTATGCGACTGGAAGTAACCACTCCGGAGCAATACATGGGGGCGATCGTCAGTGACTTGCAGCAACGCCGCGCGATCATCACCCGGACGGAGAACCGTGGCCGCAACACGATCATTGGGGCCAATGCGCCGCTGGCCAACTTGTTCGGCTACGCCGACGCGATGCGAACCGTGAGTCAGGGGCAGGCGACCTGTACGATGGAACCCTCGTCCTACGGTCCAGCCCCGCCGGAAGTACTAGAACGATTCCTGTGATGTCTAGCGCGGATTGGTCACGGACCCACGGTAACCCGAAGCGTAAGCGAGGGATAGCGAAGGAGTTCCCTCGCTTACGCTTCGGGTCACTATGATACGTGCGGTCGCCAAATTCCTCAGGCCGTGAATAGTCCGGGAAGATGCCGATCAGGCAAACGGGGGAAAGAGGGAAGTGGAATATGCCCACCGAGGGCCGATTTATTGCAGTGCGACGGACCATCAAACCGAGAAACACCCATTCAGGCTCGCCGGCAAGCCACAAGACGAGGAATTCGGCCAAATTCGTCAGGGGCCCGTTGACACCGATTGGCTGAAGCGGTACGATCTGAGGTTTGTCCCCATGGCTGGGGGCCGTGTTTGTGGTCCGTGTAAACCGTGTGGCGGAGAGATTCGTGGCTCGTCAATCGCAAGAGATTATTCGAATCCGGATGGAAGCGTATGATCACGCGATCCTTGACCAGAGCGCTACGGACATTGTCGACACGGCCAAGCGAACGGGTTCGGTCGTCCATGGGCCCATTCCGTTGCCCACGCGGATCGAGCGGTACACGGTTCTCTCCAGCCCTCACGTGGACAAGAAGGCCCGACAACAGTTCGAGATCCGGACGCACAAGCGTCTCATCGACATTGTTCAGTCGACGGCCAAGACAATCGAAGCCCTTAACAAGCTGAGTCTGCCGGCGGGTGTGGACATTAAGATCAAGGCGACCAGTCGCCAGTAGCACCCCCCGGGAGTGGTATCCAGATTGCTCAGGGCTGCCAATTGCCACAGGCGTGAAACCGACCAACCGGGTAAATCTATGAGACGGAAGCAGCGTGGGTAAAGCCGGGTGACTCCTAGCCCAGTCTTCCCACGAGGCGACGCGCGAAGGTAAGAGCGATGACCATTGGACTACTCGGCCGTAAGGTCGGGATGACACAGATATACGACGAAACCGGCCGAGTCATTCCGGTCACGGTCCTGCAGATGGGGCCCTGCCACGTATTGCAGGTACGGACCAAGGAACGGGACGGTTACGAAGCAGTCCAGTTGGGGTATCTCGACAAACCGCGTCGCCTTGCCTCGCGTAGTACCCGTGGCCATGTCGCCAAGCTCGACAGTAAGCGAAGCCGCCAGCGCATCGCTGCGGGTGTTGAGCCGGCGCCCAAAGCCGATTGTGAGCCACAGCGCTTCATTCGCGAGATCCGCGGATCGATCGAGGGGTGCGAGGTTGGCCAGGAGGTTCTCGTCGACACGTTTGCCGAGACCGTCGCGGTCGACGTGATCGCAACCAGCAAGGGTCGCGGCACGGCGGGGGCGATGAAGCGCCACAACTTCCACGGCCAGCGGGCATCTCACGGCGTGAAGAAGTGTCACCGGCACGTTGGTGGCACCGGCTGTAGCGCCTCGCCCAGCCGCCTCTTCAAGGGCAAGAAAATGGCCGGCCAGTACGGTAACGCTCGTTGCACGGTGCGCAATATGCGCGTGGTGCGGGTGGACACCGAGAACAATTTGCTGCTGATCCGCGGTGGGGTCCCCGGGCCCAACGGTGGTTTCTTGCTCGTGCGTGAAACCAACCGGCTGCCGGTACCCAAGCAGTAAGCGATAAACCAGACACAACAATCCCGGCGCTGCGGACCTGCCCCAGACGCCGAGCCCGACCGACGCATACATAAGACGTGAAACGATGGTAAGCCTACCTGTTTTCGATCGCACCGGTGCCGAGGTCGACAAGTACGAAATCGATCCGGCCGAGATTGCCCCGCGGATCAACAAGCAACTGTTGCACGACGTGGTGATCATGTACCAGGCGAACCAACGCCATGGTGCCGCCAAGACCAAGGGACGATCGGAGGTCGCCGGATCGACCCAGAAGATGTATCGGCAAAAGGGAACGGGACGTGCCCGGGCCGGTTCGCGTCGCAGCGGATTGCGTCGCGGCGGCGGGCATATCCATGCGAAGAAGCCGCGAGACTGGCACTACCGCTTGCCCAAGAAGGCGGTTCGCCTGGCCACGCGGATGGCGCTGGCTTCGAAGATCGCCGACGGACAGGTTGTCCTGATCGACAAACTGGCGATGGAGGCTCCCAAGACCAAAGAATTCGCTTCGATCGTCAAGGCGTTGAAAATCGACGGCGTCAACCTGCTGGTGGCCGTCGAAGGATACGACGTCAACGTGTACAAGAGTATCCGGAACATGGCCGGCGTGTCGGTCCTTCCGGTGGCGGAGATCAACGCCCTGAACGTGCTTCATCCCAGGCGAGTCCTGATGACCACGGCCGCTTTGGATGTATTCCGCCAGAAAGTCACGCCGGCGCAACCGGCCGAGTAACGCCAGGCAGGGAATCGCCAGGCAGGGAATCGACGAAGGCCGCGCCGCCGAAAAACGGAAAATCACATGACCGCCAAGAAGACGAAGAAACGCCACGACGCCACCGCCACGAAGCTTACCCTGGCTCCGTACCAGGTCGTTCTTCGGCCGCTGGTGACCGAGAAAGGCGTGCATCGGGCGACACGCTGCAACGCGTATGCGTTCGAGGTAAACCGAATGGCGGGCAAGCAGGTCATTCGCGAAGCGGTCGAAGCATTGTTTGACGTGAAGGTCGTTCGCGTTAACACGCAAAACCGTAAAGGCAAACCCCGCCGGACCAAGTTTCGCTGGGGGCGAACCAAGGCGTGGAAAAAGGCCATCGTGACCCTGGACCCGGAAGATCGGATCGATTTCTTCTAACGGACCTTTCGCCGACTAGAACGAAATACCGCTTGCAGAGAATCAACCATGGGAATTCGCCGCTACAAACCAACTTCGCCAGGACGTCGTGGGGCAACGGTCAGCGACTTTGCCGACCTGACTCCCGGCGCCAAACCGGTGAAGAAGCTCTTGCGCAAAAAGCTTCGCAAGGGCGGGCGCAACAACCAGGGCAAGATTACCTGCCGGCATCGCGGCGGCGGCCACAAGCAACAGTACCGTCAGATCGACTTCCGCCGCAACAAGGACGGTGTCCCGGCCGTGGTCAACTCGGTCCAGTACGACCCCAACCGCAGCGCCCGAATCGCTCTGCTCCACTACGTCGACGGCGAGAAGCGTTACATCCTGGCTCCCGACGGTTTGAAAGCCGGAGATCGAGTGCAGAGCGGCCCCGACGCGCCGCCGACGGTGGGTAATTGCCTTGTGCTGGCAAAGATTCCCTTGGGAACCGACATACACAGCGTCGAGTTGCAGCCCGGGCGCGGCGGCAGGCTCTGCCGTTCGGCGGGTACCAAGTCGACGCTCGTTGCCCGCGATGCCAACTGGGCACAGATTACGCTTCCCAGCGGTGAGATTCGGCGCGTGCCGTCCTCCTGCCGGGCAACGATCGGCTCGATCGGAAACGCCGACCACATGAACATCGTGTTGGGCAAGGCCGGTCGAAAACGTTGGATGGGACGTCGTCCCCACGTCCGTGGAACGGCGATGAATCCCATCGATCATCCCCACGGTGGCGGCGAAGGTCGCACCAAGGGCGGTCGTCATCCGGTTAGCCCCTCGGGCAAGCCGGCCAAGGGCGGTCCCACGCGAAAGAAACACAAGGCCTCCAACCGCGCGATCATTCGGCGGCGGCGGACCAAACGATACGGCCAATTGAAGTTGAGCAAATAAGCCATGGGAAGATCACTCAAGAAAGGCCCCTACGTCGACGCCAAGCTCTACCACAAAGTGGAAAAGCAAGACTTCGTCGGGGCCAAAGATCCGATCAAGACGTGGGCTCGGGCATGCACGATCGTGCCGGAATTCGTCGGCCATACGTTTATGGTCCACAATGGAAAAAGACACCTGAAAGTATTCGTGACCGAGGAAATGGTCGGGCACAAGTTGGGAGAATTCGCCCCCACGCGAACCTTCCGGGGCCACGGCGGTAAGGGCAAGCGATAAGCCCCCTAGAGAGAAGCCCCGCGGAGAACATCCGCCGGCAGTTGCGTTTGAGGAAACGACATGGCATACCACGCCCTGCATAAATACGCTCGAATCAGCCCCCGCAAAGTGCGCTTGCTGGCCGATCTTATCCGCGGTCGCCGCGCCGACGAGGCGCTGGAGATCCTGCGGTTTCAGCCGCAGCGCGGAGCACGCATGTTGGAAAAGGTGCTCAAAAGCGCCATGGCCAACGCCGAGGATCGGCGGGCAACCAACGTTCAGCATCTGCGGGTGGTCGACGTGCGGATCGACGGGGGACCGATGTTCAAGCGAATCCGTCCTCGAGCACGGGGGATGGCCTTTGTGATTCGCAAACGAATGTCGCATATTCGAGTTGCCGTCGAATAGACGGAGTTGGACGCCAGACACGCGGAATCAGGCACGACGGCGGGAAACACGCGGGAATAAACGGCAGCAGGCGGAAAACAGCGCATCAGAACACGCGGGGACGCGTCCCCAGGATCGCAAGAGAGCCGGAAGATGGGTCAAAAAGTCAATCCGATTGGGTTTCGCACGGGTATCGTTTGCGACTGGAAAAGTCGGTGGTACGCCTCCAAACAGGAGTACGCCGATTTGCTGGTCGAGGATTATACGATCCGCGCGTTTGTGAAGAAACGCAAGGACCGATTCGGCAAACCACTCTACCCGGCGATTGCCAAGATCGAGATCGAGCGAACCCGGGACGAGGTGAAGGTGATCCTGTTCTCCGCCCGGCCCGGTATCCTGATCGGGCGCAAGGGAGAACGGGTCGAGGAGCTGCAAAACGAGTTGCAGAACAAGGTCGGCCGCCGGATCAACATCAAGATCGAAGAAATCAATCGTCCCGAGGTGGTCGCCCAGTTGGTGGCCGAGGACATTGCTGAGCAGCTTGCCAAACGGGCCAGTTTCCGCTGGACCATGAAGCGAGCGATGGAACAAACGATGGAAGCCGGCGCCAAGGGGATCAAGATCCAATTGGCCGGCCGGCTCGGTGGAGCGGAAATGGCCCGACGGGAGAAACAGATCTCCGGGTCGATCCCGCTCTCCACGTTGCAGGCGAAGATCGACTACGGTTTTACCGAAGCGAAAATCGCCCAGGGACATATTGGCATCCAAGTGTGGATTAACCAGGGTACGTATCGAGAGGAATCAGTCGATGGCACTGATGCCCAAACGGGTCAAGCATCGAAAAAGCCAAAGAGGTCGCATAAGAGGTGATGCGACGCGCGGCAATCGCGTAGTCTTCGGCGATTTCGGTTTACAGGCCGTCGAAGGTGGCTGGATTAGTGCGGCAACAATCGAAGCGGGTCGTATCGCGGCGCAGCAGTATCTGCGCACCGAAGGCCGATTGTATATCCGCATCTTTCCGCACAAGTCGATTACGTCGATCCCCCTGGAAACCCGCATGGGAAAAGGAAAGGGTGAACCGGATTACTGGGCCGCGGTGGTCAGACCGGGAACCGTGCTGTATGAGATTGGCGGGGTTTCCGAGGAAGCCGCGCGGATTTGCCTGGCCCGGTTGGCCCACAAGATGCCCCTACGGGTTCGCTTCCTGAAGCGGCGGCCGATGTAGAGAGGACTCGACGAGAGTGGGGCCGGAGATTTCCGCCGAAACGACCCTTATTGCCGACAGAGCAAAACACAGCTAGCCAGACCAACGAGTTGAGACCGGTACGATGACCAACGCGGCCGAACTTCGCGAAATGAGCGACGAACATTTGGCCCTGACGCTCAGGGAGACGTGCGAGCAACTGTTCCGATTGCGGCTGCAGGCCCAAACCGAACGGCTCGACGCGCCCAGCGAACTGCGCCAGCAGCGACGCCTGATCGCCCGGATCAAGACGCTGCAAGGCCAGCGGGCTCGCGCGGCGGCCGCGGAGCCCAAGACCGAGGAAACCCCCAAGACATAACTCCCCACCGCGGGAACGACACGAACGGTCGGCAGCGCGGCTCGCCGCGCCGGACCGCGAAGAAAACAGGTTGCGAAGGAAACGGAAGATGCCCAAACGAGTTGCCGTCGGCGTGGTGACCAGTGACAAGATGATGAAGACACGTCGGGTGGAGATTCCCCGACTGGTCCGGCATCCCAAGTACGGCAAGTTTCTTCGCCGCCGCACGGTCTGCATCGTGCATGACGAAGAGGATGAGTCCCGTGCCGGCGACACCGTCGAGATTGTGGAATCCCGACCGCTGTCGAAAACCAAACGCTGGCGACTGATCCGCGTGACGGCAAAGAGCCGGCTGGTCGATTTGGCGGCCTTGCGAGCGGCCCGAGCCCAGAAAACCGAGGAGGCCACCGACTAACCCGTGTCTTTTTCTCCGGCAACCGCGATCGGGTATTGCGGAACCGGCGGAGGGGAACACGATCCCTTGACGGTCAGGTGTGGTAGCGATGATCCAGATGCAAAGTCGACTCGCCGTGGCGGACAATACCGGTGCCAAAGAAGTGATGTGCATCAAGGTATTGGGAGGAACGCACCGGCGCACAGCCGGAATCGGTGACATCATAGTCTGTAGTATCAAGAGCGTGATTCCGGGCAGCGACCTGAAAAAGGGAACGGTGGTCCGGGCGGTGATCGTACGGTGCAAGCAACCGACACGGCGAGCCGATGGGAGCTACGTCCGCTTTGACGGCAATGCGGCGGTGATCATCGATACCGACAAGAACCCCCGCGGCACGCGGATTTTCGGCGCCGTTGCCCGAGAACTGCGTGAGCGAAACTTCATGAAAATCGTCAGCCTCGCAGGCGAGGTGGTGTGATGCATATTCGAATTGATGACACGGTGGAAGTTCTCACCGGCGACGAACGGGGATCTCGCGGCCGAGTGCTGCGGGTCGACCATTCGACGGGCAAAGTGCTCGTGGAAGGCGTGAACCGGGTTTACAAGCACGTGCGGCGCAGCCAGCGCAACCCGCAGGGTGGCCGGCTCTCCCGCGAGATGCCTGTCTTCCTGTCCAACGTGATGTTGGTGTGCCAGGAGTGCGACGCGGCGACGCGGACCGGCGTGCGAACCGACAACGACGGCAGTAAACATCGCTATTGCAAGAAGTGCGGCAAGGCGATCGGCCAGATTGCCCCGCCCAAGAATCGCTAGACTAAAGTGACCGCTTGCCCCCCCAAAACGCCATGATCCCCCGATTACTCGAACAATACGAAAACGAGACGCTCCCGGCGCTGGAGCAGCACTGCGGCCGAACCAATCGGCTGTCGCTTCCCCGGTTGCGGAAGATCGTCGTCAACATGGGCGTTGGCAGCGCGATCGCCGAAAAGAAATACATGGAAGAGGCGGTCCGGGCGATGACCGAAATCACCGGCCAAAAACCAATCGTTACGCTGGCCCGAAAATCGATCGCCGGGTTCCGGCTGCGAGAAGGAATGGCGATCGGATGCAAGGTCACGTTGCGAGGAACGCGAATGTACGAGTTTCTCGACCGGCTGATCTCGCTGGCCTTACCCCGGGTTCGCGACTTCCGCGGTTTGAATCCGAATGGATTTGACGGACACGGGAACTACAGCCTCGGGTTGTCCGAACAACTGGTCTTCCCCGAACTCAACCCTGACCGGTTTACCCGTACCCAGGGAATGAATATTACGATGGTCGTGTCCACTGACAGCGACGACGAGTCCCGCGAGTTGTTGCGCGGGCTCGGGATGCCGTTTCAGCGGCCGGCCGATCAAGGCTCCAACTAGAACACAGGCTCCAACGTAAAGGAACCGAGTGCATGGCGAGTAAGTCGAAAATCGCCAAAGCGTTGCGAACACCGAAGTACTCCAGCCGCCTGAACCGGCGATGCCGGATCTGCGGTCGGCCGCGAGGAGTGTACCGCAAGTTCGGAATCTGTCGGATTTGTTTCCGCAATCTGGCAGATGAAGGCCTCATCCCAGGCGTTAAAAAGGCGAGCTGGTAAAGGGAATCCAAACATCATGATGACCGACCCCATCGCCGACATGTTGACCCGTATCCGCAACGCGGTGCGCGTCGAGCGGCCCCACGTGGAATTGCCCGTGTCGAAGGTCAAACGCGGATTGGCGGAAGTCCTCAAACGCGAGGGCTATATCTGGGACTGGGAAGAACTCCCGTCGCTCCCGGCCAATCAGATCCGCTTGCACCTGAAATACGGCCCCAACGGAGAACGGGTTATCCGGCATCTGCGCCGGGTGAGCAAACCGGGACGCCGCGTCTACAGCCGCGCGACCGACCTGCGCCCCATCCTGGGTGGACTCGGTATCTGTGTCATTAGCACCAGTCGTGGTGTGATCAGTGACCGGGAAGCACGGCAAAGAAAACTCGGCGGCGAAGTCCTCTGTGAACTCTGGTAGCAGCCAACCGTAGAAACCACTGCGTGGAAAAGCAGCTATGTCCCGTATCGGAAAACAACCGGTCGTCGTCCCCGATAACGTCAAAGTCGACGTTTCCGGACGGACGGTCGCCATCGAAGGCCCTCTGGGTAAACTCCAGTGGGAGCACGCGCCCGGAGTCTCGGTAGCCCTGGACCAGGACACCAAGACCGTGGTCGTGGATCGACAAGATGACCTGCGGCAGTCGCGGGCATTGCACGGGTTGACCCGCGCGTTGCTCCAGAACATGGTCGTCGGCGTGACGCAAGGCTACGAGAAACGCCTGCAGATCGTCGGCGTCGGATACATCGCCGCCGTCAACGGCAACGTGCTCCAGTTGCGCGTCGGATTCGCCAACGAGTTACAGAAACCGATCCCCGCCGGGCTCGACGTCACCTGCCCCGATCAGCAGCATATCCTGATCAAGGGAATCGACAAGCAGCTCGTGGGCCAGTTCGCCGCCGAGGTGCGAGCGCTACGCAAACCCGAGCCGTACAAGGGCAAGGGAATCCGTTACGACGGAGAAATGGTCCGCCGCAAGGTCGGCAAGGCGGCCGTCAAGTAACGCCGCCAAAGAACACCGTCCATCCCGACAAGCGGGAAAAAACCCGAATACGCTATCCAGTCAACGAGTATACGAGACCGAGCCGTGAAACGCGAAAAGCAAATCGGCAAACAGCGACAACGACGGCGATTTCGAGTGCGCAATCGGGTCCGGCGCGACTCGATCCGCCCCCGATTGAGCGTCTTCCGCAGCCACAAACATACCTACGCCCAAATCATCGACGACGACGGCGCGCGGACTCTGGTGGCAGCCAGCACCCGAGACAAGCAGGTGTCCGATCAGTGTCCCAACGGAGGCAACGTGGACGCCGCCAAGACGGTCGGCAAAATGCTGGCCGAGCGGGCTTTGGCCGCCGGAATCAAGGAAGTCGCCTTGGACCGCCGGGAGTACAAGTATCATGGCCGGATCGCGGCGCTGGCCGATGCCGCGCGGGAGGGAGGCCTCGTTCTCTGAGAATCTCGTGCTCCAAGAGGACTCGACGCCCGAACGCACTGAACCCGACCATCCAACATTCACCTCGCACGACGAACCGTAACCCATGGCTATCGACAGAAAACGCAAGCAGAAACGCGACGACGACAAAGATTCGACTCGGGGAGACCTGATCGACAAGGTCGTGAAAATCCGCCGTTGCGCCGCCGTGGTCAAAGGCGGACGCCGCTTCAGCTTCGCCGCCCTGGTGGTCGTCGGCGACGGCAAGGGTAAGGTGGGCTGGGGTTACGGCAAGGCCAACGAAGTCCCGCCGGCCGTGGAAAAGGCCTTCAAGGACGGCTCCCGTAGCATGATCGACATCGCCATGGACGGAGGAACCATCCCCCACCTCTCCAAGGGACGGTATGGAGCGGCCAGCGTCACGTTGGTTCCCGCCGGGCCGGGAACCGGCGTCATCGCCGGTGCCGCCGTCCGCGCCGTGTGCGAAGCCTGCGGCATCAAGGACATCCTCACCAAGAGCTTCGGAACCAACAACCCCATCAACCTCGTCAAAGCGACCATTGCGGCGCTGCAAGACTGTCGTTCGCAACACGAAGTCGAACGACTCCGGGGAGTTTCGCTGTCATGAATCTAGACGATATCCATCGCGGTATTCGCAAATACAAGAAACGCCGCCGTATCGGGCGGGGTGTCGGTTCGGGGTTGGGAAAAACCGCCGGCCGCGGCCACAAGGGACAACATTCCCGGGCCGGCTTCTCGATGCACCCCACCTTCGAAGGCGGGCAGATGCCGCTGGTCCGCAGAATCCCCAAACGGGGCTTCAACAACCGCTGGGGGCAAACCGTCGCCGTGGTCAACGTTGCCGACCTGGAAGCACGTTTCGACAACGACGCCGAAGTCAATCCCGAGACCTTGCGAAGCAAGGATCTCGCCAAAGGACGCTACGATAAGCTCAAGGTGCTCGGCAACGGCGAGTTGACCAAGCGACTGAAAGTGGTCGCTCACATGTTCAGCAAGTCGGCACTGGAGAAGATCGAGCAAGCCGGCGGGCAGGTCGTGGTATTGCCCGGTAAGGCTCCGGTGGTGAAGAATAAGATGGCTCCCAAGAAACAAAAAGCCGGCGACTGATCTGGCCCCGCTAACGGAATTCAACAGGAACGGGTCGCACGATGTGGGAAAAAGTTCGTACGATCTTCACGATCCCGGAACTGCGCCAAAAAATCTTTCTGACGCTGCTCTTCCTGGCGATCTATCGGATCGGGTGGCAGATTCCGCTGCCCATCGTCGACCAAGGAAAGATGTCGGCGTTCTTTCAGAGCCAGGCAAACGCCCCCTTGGGTGACCTGATCAAACAGGTCGCCATCTTCAGCGCCAGCCAACTCAGCCAAACGACGATCTTCGGCCTGGGCATCATGCCCTACATCTCGGCCTCGATTATCTTCCAGTTGCTTGGTAGTGTGTGGCCGCCCCTGGAGCGTCTCCAGAAGGAGGGGGAAAGCGGGCGCCGAAAAATCAATGAGTATACCCGATACGCCACGGTGCTTATCTGCGTAATCCAGAGCTGGTTCTACGTCAATTTCTTGGTGGGGAACGATCTGGTACGCGATTTCGGAGGTGAAGGAATCGGCATCTGGTGGAAACTCACCGCCGTGATGACGATGACCGCCGGGACCGTGTTCTTGATGTGGCTGGGCGAGCAGATCGATGAATACGGGATCGGCAACGGGATCAGCCTCCTGATCATGGCCGGTATCCTCGCTGGAATGCCCGGCGCCGGATTCGACCTGCTCGGGCCGATGATCAAGGAAGGAGCCGTCAAACTCGGTGGCCCGGCGGGAATCGAAATCCTGCTGGTGTTGGCGGGGCTGTTTGTCGGCGTGGTGGCCGGCGTGGTGTTCATTACCCAAGGCCAACGGCGCATTCCCACCCAAAGCGCCAAGCACGTCCGCGGTCGCCGCGTCTACGGCGGCTCGCGCCAGTACCTGCCCCTGCGAGTCAATCAAGCCGGCGTCATGCCGATCATCTTCGCCAGCAGCTTGCTGCTCTTCCCGTCGGTCATCCTCCGCTACATCACGGCGATGTCGTTCGAATCGGCGTTCTGGGGGAACTTCTGGCGGTCCATCGGCGAGGCGTTCCAGCGCGGCGACTCCTTCGTGTACAACTTGCTGTACGTTGTGATGATCTACTTCTTCTGCTACTTCTGGACGGCGATCACGTTCAACCCCAAGGACATGGCCGACAACCTGAAGAACTATGGTACGTTTATCCCCGGCTATCGCCCCGGAAAGCGAACCGCCGACTACCTGGAAAAGGTTATGATCCGAATCACCTACGTCGGTGCCGGATTCCTTTCCCTGGTGGCTATCCTCCCGACCGTCGTCGCGACCTGGCTGGGCGTCGACTACACCGTGGCCAGCTTCTTCGGCGGGACCGGACTGTTGATCGCCGTCAGCGTTGCCTTCGATCTGGTTCAAAAAATCGACAGCCATCTGGTGATGCGCAATTACAAAGGCCTGCTGGAAAGGTCCTAGCAGACCGTTTCAGAGGACTTCCACTATGCGAATCGTGTTTATCGGACCACCGGGCGCCGGAAAAGGAACACAAGCCGAGCGGATGATCGACCGGTTCGGCATCACGCACTTGTCGACCGGCGACATGCTCCGCGCCGCCCGCCAGGCGAAGACCGAGGTGGGCTGCAAGGCCGACGAGTATATGTCCGCCGGCCAACTCGTGCCCGACGACATCATCCTCGCGGTGATCGCCGACCGTCTTGCCCAGGACGACTGCCAGGGCGGGTATCTGCTGGACGGTTTCCCCCGGACCCTCGGTCAGGCCGAGGCGCTGGATCGCATGCTCGTCCAGCAGCAGACCCCGCTGGACGTCGTGCTCGAACTGCAGGTCGCCGAGGACGAACTGTTCTCCCGGTTGGCCGGACGTGGCCGCGCCGACGACAAACCCGAGGTGATCCGCCAGCGACTCGTCGCCTATCGCCAACAGACCCAGCCCTTGCTGGAATTCTACGGCAAGCAGGGCCTGCTTGTGAGTATCGACGGGCTGGGCACTCCGGAGGATATCTTCGAGCGGATTACGGCCGCTCTGGATGCGTTGGAGCAAGCCTGAAGGCAGAGACGGAAACAGCGGGAGAGCGGACCCTTGCCCACGCCACGTGAAATCCTACGTTCGCCACGCGAGATCGCTTTGATGCGTAAGGCGGGTTCCGTGGTCTGGGAAGCGCACAGGATCGCCGCCGGGATGCTCCAGCCGGGCGTGACCACGGCGGAGGTCGATGCGGCCGTCGAGCGATGCTTTCAAGAGAGTGATGCCGAATCTCTCTTCAAAGGGTACCCCGGCCGCGTTCCCTTTCCCGCCGTCACCTGTATGTCGGTCAACGAGGAGGTCGTCCATGGCATCCCCGGCAGCCGAAAGCTCGTCGAGGGCGACATCGTCAGCATCGACACCGGCTGTAAGGTGGATGGCTGGTGCGGTGACGCCGCCGTGACCCACCCGATCGGGGAGGTCGACCCGGAGGTCCGCCGCCTGCTCGACATTACCCGTGGGGTCCTCGATCTGGCGATCGAGCTGATGGGCACGAAATCGCTCTGGAGCGAGGTGGCCGAGGAGATGCAGACTTTCGTTCGCGACGCGGGTTTCTCGGTGGTGGAGAATTTCGTCGGCCACGGGATTGGACGCCAGATGCATGAAGAGCCTCAGGTCCCCAATTTCGCCAACGAGCACTTTCGACGGACCAGCGATTTTCGCCTATTACCCGGTCGAGTTCTGGCTGTCGAACCGATGGTCAATATGGGCAAGAAGCGGGTTCGCGTTCAAACCGACCATTGGACACAAAGCACGGCGGACGGTAAACCGAGTGCTCACTTTGAGCACACGATCGCGATCACTGAATCGGGGACGGAGGTCCTCACTGCGGGCCCAAACGGAGAGGGATGGGGAGTATACACAGAGTAAAGGGCTTCCAGTGACCCCGCTGGCCTCCCCCCCCGAGCGAATTGACCGATGGCGAAACAGAACTCGCCAAGAATCTTCTCCAGCGGGGCTTGAAACAACACCCGCTTACCGCTTATATTGAGGAACTTCGACCTCATTATTCCAGATCCCTGTAGTGTATCCGCCATGAAAGTCCGTGCGAGCGTCAAGCGAATTTGCGAGAACTGCAAGGTGGTCCGCCGCCGCGGCGTGGTGCGGGTTATCTGCTCCAACCCCCGTCATAAGCAGCGTCAGGGCTGATTGCCTCCAGGGGGCGAGGGAATAGTTTGAGACAACGGGCCGTCTAGAGCGGCCATCAATGGGAGTTATCAGGTATGCCGCGTTTGATGGGTGTCGATATTCCGAATGACCGGCCGGCGGTCGTCTCGTTGACCTACCTCTTCGGAGTGGGTCCTAGAATCGCTCGCCAGTTGTGCCATAAGGCGGGAATTGACCCGAAGGTCCGGGCTCGCAAACTGCACGAGGACGAGTTGGCCCGGCTGGCCGCGATCCTCGACAAGGATTACGTGGTCGAGGGGCAACTCCGCCGGCAAGTGAATCAAAACATTGTGCGGCTGCGGGACATCGGCTGCTATCGAGGTCTGCGTCACCGTCGCGGACTGCCCGTTCGTGGACAGCGGACGCGAACCAACGCACGAACTCGCAAGGGCCCGAAGAAAACGGTCGCCGGCAAGAAAGGCGTGAAGGATCTCCGGTAAGCGCGTAAACCAATCCCGGCGTAAACCAGCCTTGGCGCCAGCCGACCCAGTCAACCAGGAGTACAGCAAGCGGTGGCGAAATCGAAACGACGGAAGATACGCCGCAACGTGACGGCGGGTGTCGCCCATATCAAGGCGACCTTCAACAACACCACAGTAACAATCACCGACACCAAGGGAGACGCTCTGTGCTGGTCCAGCGCCGGTACGAGCGGCTTCAAGGGCAGTCGGAAGAGCACGCCGTTCGCCGGGCAGTTGGCCGCGCAGCAGGCTGCCGAGAAGGCCGTGAAGTTCGGGGTGAAAGAAGTCGACGTGAAGGTGAAAGGGCCGGGAAGCGGGCGCGAGAGCGCCATCACGGCACTGCAAGCGGCCGGACTGAAAATCAAGTCGATCGAGGACGTGACCCCGCTACCGCACAACGGATGCCGCCCGAAGAAACGCCGGCGCGTTTGACGGCTTCCCGCCCGAAGCAAGGGATGGGGAGGCGGGGGACATCGAGCGGCCGGGGTTTCCATACCACACACATATCGCTTTGAGTTGGATCGAGTATGGCTCGTTATAACGGAGCAGTTTGTCGAAAGTGTCGCCGTGAGGGCATGAAACTGTTCCTCAAAGGCACGCGGTGCGACACGCCCAAATGTGGATTCGAGCGGCGAGAAATGCCGCCGGGACAGCAGCAGTATCGCCGCGGTAAGATGACCGATTACGCGATACATCTGCGCGAAAAACAGAAAGTAAAGAACTACTACGGGGTCCTGGAGAGCCAATTCCGCCGGTACTTCGGCCGAGCCGAACGCGCCAAAGGGAATACCGGTGAAGTCCTCATGAGCCTGCTCGAGCGCCGGCTGGACAACGTCGTCGCCCGCCTTGGATTCGGCTTGAGTCGGAGTCAGGCCAGGCAGATCGTCGCGCATGGACACATCACGGTGAATGACCGCCGAGTGGATGTCCCCAGCTTTCTGACACGGCCGGGTGACGTCATCCGCGTGAAAGACCGGCCCAAGAGCGCCGGAATCGTTCAGGCTTGCCTGGCCGAGAGTCGGCACGATGTTCCGGATTTTCTGGCGCGGGTGGATGGGCCGCCACTGGAGGGGCATGTCGTGCGGTTCCCGGAAATCGCCGATGTTTCGGTCCCCGTTCAGGCCCAACTGATCGTCGAGCTTTGCTCGAAATAGTACAGGCCAATAGCAACTCACCGCCGGTCGGCCCGGCGCGTTTGTATCTTGTATTTCGTGGAGCCGGGTGATTCTTCAAAGCCGCTAGTGGACCGGGAGGCTATCTATGCGTATTCGATGGCGCGGGCTTGAACTCCCCAGCCGAGTTGCATGCGAGCGGGAAACCCTTACGCCGGTGTACGGCAAGTTTGTCGCCGAGCCGTTCGAGCGGGGATTTGGCGTAACGATCGGGAACAGTCTCCGGCGGATTCTGCTGTCCAGCCTGGAAGGCAGCGCCGTGACGCAAGTCAAAATCCACAACGCGCAGCACGAATTTTCGACGCTGCCCGGCGTGGTCGAAGACGTCACCGACATTACGCTCAACGTCAAGTCGCTGGTGGTGAAAAACCGTAGCGAGCAGACGAGAGTCGTGCGCGTCGAAAAGAATACCCGAGGGGTCGTCAGCGGTGCCGACGTCCAGACCGACGAGCAGGTCGAGGTGATCGACACCAGCCATGTGCTCGCCACGCTGACCGACGACGTGCCGTTTGTCATGGAATTGGTGGTCAACAACGGCCGGGGCTACGTGCCCGCAACCGAACATACCCCGCAAGCGCAGGAAATCGGTATTATCCCCATCGATGCGGTGTTCAGTCCGGTCACTCGCGTCCGCTACGACGTCGAGGAAACGCGCGTCGGCCAGAAGACCAACTACGACAAACTGACGCTGGAGATCTGGACCGATGGTTCGATCGGCCCGGAAATGGCGCTGGTCGAAGCCGCCAAGATCGCCCGAAAGCACCTCAATCCCTTCGTCCAATTCAACGAACTCGGCGGTCAGGTGTTTTCCGAACCTCGCTCGGCTTCCGGAGTGATCGACGCGGCTACCGAAACCAAGCTGGCCATGAGCATGGCCGATCTGAACCTCTCGGTTCGGGCAACCAATTGCCTGGAATCGGAGAATATCCACACGGTGCGCGACCTGGTCGCGCGCAGCGAGGACCAGTTGCTGGAGGTACGCAATTTCGGCGAAACGACAATGACCGAAGTTCGCGAGAAGCTGGCCGAATTGAACCTCCACCTGGGAATGAGACTGCCCGCCACGCCAACGCCGTAGCCGACGGTCTCCCAAGAGATAGCCCGGGACCGCTGCCGTCCCGAACACCACACATTGCATCCTTTACCGACGACAGAACGAAACCATGCGACACAGAAGACGAGGCCGCACGCTGGGACGGTCGCCCAGTCATCAGCGGGCCATGCTGAAGAATCTGGCCAGCGCGCTGTTCCTCACCGAGCGAGACGCCGAGGACGACGATAACGCACCGAAGGTCAAAGGCCGCGTCGTTACCACTCTGCAAAAGGCTAAGGAAGTGAGGCCCCTGGTCGAGCGATGCGTCACGCTCGCCCGTCGAGCCTTGCCGCACCAAGAAGCAGCCGACGCACTGGAAACCGACGCCGAGCGCTCCAGCGAGCAATGGCGGACCTGGCGAAAGAGCGACTCCTGGCAGGAGTGGAACCAAGCCGTAGCCCCCGTGCTCGCCGCCCGGCGCCGCGCCATTAAATTGCTGGGCGACAAGCAGGCCGTTGCGATCCTCTTCGATGAGATCGGCCCCCGATACGCCGACCGCCCCGGCGGCTACACGCGCGTGGTGCGGCTGGCCACTCCCCGCCTGGGAGATGCCGGCACCCAAGCCATCCTCGAATTCGTCGGGGTAGGCGAGCGCGACCGAGTTCGCCAGAAGGCACAGCGACCTGCATTCGACTCCGACACCGAAGAAACGGCAACCGACGCCGATCAGGCCGCACCGCCGGAGGATGAGACCGGTGCCGAAGCGGCCGCCACCGACGAAACCGCCACCGACGAAGCCCCGGCGGAGGAAACCGCGGCGGAGGATAACGCGGCGGAAGACAACGAGAAGTAGTCGCTGTCGGTCCAACCGTCTCGTTTGCGATCTCTCAAGCAGCCCGTTAGAATGCACAAGTAGCCTAACTTGTGTTCTCCAACGGGCTGTTGGCGTGTCCCGACAGCACCAGATCACGGATCGACGATGAGGCCCCGACGGACCGACAGCGCCCGGGTCGCCCAACCCGGCTTCGACTTCACCGGTCATATCCGCCGCCTCTGCGGCGACATGGTCCGTCGCGTGGATCGGTTGCGGCACATCGACCTCAATCGTCTGGCCGTCGGGTTTCGGCAGACGCGCAGTCGGGCAACCCACGGCATGTTTGCATCGTTGACCGGCATGCGGTTCGCCGGCGGCCAGCCACACACGGTTCGCGGCGGCCGAAAATGGGGAATCCAGAAGCTGCTCGGCCCCGGCGGCCGTGAAATGCTCTATCTGCTGGAGTTCTACCTCCCCCGGTTTCTCGACTTGC
Organism: uncultured Planctomycetaceae bacterium; assembly: GCA_964444795.1. GTDB lineage: Bacteria > Planctomycetota > Planctomycetia > Pirellulales > Thermoguttaceae > JABMRP01. Next base: position 317 of record CAYUIQ010000024.1, on the reverse strand, counting down.
CCTTTCGCGAGAAGCTGACCACCGTGGTCCACGAACTGTGGCACGTCAGCCCCCGATTCGACGGCGACGTGCGACGCCACAAGGGCCGCTGCTACATCCACGGCAGTTCGCAGAAGCAATACGACACCCTGGTCGGCACGCTGGTGGACCAATGGCTCCGTCTCGACCCGCCGGAAGCCCTCTACCAATTCCTCCGCGACGACTTCAACACCCTATCCCGCCGCCACGGCCACATCCACGGCACGAAGATCCGCAGCCCGAAGCTGATCCCGCTGGCGGGCCGCTAGCCCGGATTATTCATGGCCCTGCGAATTGCG
>CAYUIQ010000023.1:0-54050 GCA_964444795.1 uncultured Planctomycetaceae bacterium | reverse complement strand
ATCGTACGGGTCTTGAGATAAGGCCTAGACCCGCCGCACGGCACCCTTCATAATGACACGCGTCACTGCACGACGCATCGATTCATCCACGGCAAGGAGCACGACGAAAATGAGTCTTACCATCGAACCGTTCGGTACCATGCCCGACGGTCGCCCGGTCGATCGCTACATCCTCGCCAGCGGCAATGGGCTGGTGGCCAAGGTCACGGCCTACGGGGCCATGTTGACGGAAGTCGAGACGCCCGACCGCGACGGCAAGCGGGCCGTGGTGACCCTGTACCTCGACACGCTGGACGACTATCTCACCGGGCATCCGTTCTTCGGGCCGGTTTGCGGGCGTTACGCCAATCGCATCGCCCGGGGGAAGTTCACGCTCGACGGGGCCGAGTACACCTTGGCCACCAACAACGGGCCCAGTCACCTGCACGGCGGCGAGATCGGGTTCGACAAGTTCCTCTGGGAAGCCGAGCCGACCACGGACGACGGCCCACCCGGCGTAACCTTCACGCTGGTTAGTCCCGACGGCGACGAGGGATACCCCGGCACACTCACCGCCGCGGTCACTTACCGCGTGAGCGCCGGGAACGAACTGCGGATCGAGTACACGGCCACGACCGACAAGCCGACCCACTTGAACCTCACCAACCATGCCTACTGGAACCTCGCCAGCGCCGGATCGGGCGACGTACTCGGTCACCGCCTGACGCTCAACGCCGACCGCTATCTGCCGGTCGACGATACGCTCATCCCGCTTGGCGAGTTGAGAGCGGTCGAAGGCACGCCCATGGACTTTATCCAACCGAAGGCGATCGGCTCGCGGATCGATCAAGTGGAAGGCGGTTACGATCACTGCTACGTCGTGAATGGATCCGGAGGCGAGGAGCTGGCCCTGGCGTCGCGCGTGGCGGATCCTTCCAGCGGACGGGTGATGGAGGTTCATACCACGCAGCCGGGCGTGCAGTTTTACACGGCCAACTTCCTGGGACCGGACACGAAGGTCGCCGGCGTGCCCTGCGGGCCGCACCACGCGTTCTGCCTGGAAACGCAACATTTCCCCGATTCACCCAACCAGCCCGATTTTCCCTCGACCGTATTGCGCCCCGGCGAGACGTTTCGCGAGCTGACCGTGCATAAGTTTATGGTCGAGGAGTGACGCATTGTACGATGGCCCTCCGAGGCCGTCGCTGTTGTACGATGGGCTTCCCAGCCCGCCGATAAGGGAAAGCCGACGGGCTGGGAAGTCCATCGTACTCAACGGCGCTCGACGGCCTCGGAGGGCCATCGTACGGGTTTTCGGACAAAGCCTGATATTCCACAGCGGCCGCTCACTGATGCGAAATCTCGCTTCGGCGTACCGCTTGCGTGTGCATCAACTCGTCGTCGATGTTGTAGATCCGGTAGCGCACCTCGGGGTCCGCTTTGGTCGTATCGAACGCCAGAACGCCGAACGAGCATTTCGCGTTGTAACTGAATAGCGAGCCCGGCTGCGCGGGGTGGGTGTGAACGTTGGTTAGTCGGGAACTCTCGAATTCGTAAAGCGGATAGCCGTCGGGGCGATCGATTCGCCAGACGTCCGAACGGTGGCGGTCGGCCGTGATAAGAAACACACCGTCGATGCGGTTTTTCTCCAGGAAGCCGAAGATTTCTTCCCGCTCGGTTTCAAATCCACGCCAGGTATCCAGGCTGTTGCCCTTGGCCCCCAAAACCCAGGGGACCGGCGAGGCGAGTACCTTGAACGTCGCCCGCGACTTCTTGAGTTCCGCCATCAGCCAGGCCTTCTGCACGGGGCCAAGCATACTGGGCGCGTCGACTTTCGGGCTGGTGCGATAGTACCGGCCGTCGAGCATGAAGAAATCGACGTCGCCGATCGACGTGCGGAACCAGCAACCGGGCTCCTCTTCGCGATCACCGGCGTAGGCCGGGTTGTTCCAGTTGTTGCGGAAGACGTTCCAGACGGGGATCTTCCATGGGGGGTCGTCGATCGCCGGGCCGCCCCACTTGTCGTTGGTGCAGAAGTCGTGATCGTCCCAGATGGCCGCAATCGACGTTCCGGCAACGAATCGCCGGTATTCCGGCCGCGACTGGCGGCGGTAGTACGTGTAGTGCTGCATGTCGGGTCGGGTCGGGTTGTCGATGTAGACGTTGTCGCCCAGGAAAAGAAACGCCGGCAGCTTGTGCGCGGCGATCGTGTTCCACATCCGCTCATGCTGGGGGGTATAGCCGGCACCACCGCCGAAGCCCACTTCAAAACGGGCCGGCTTGCCGGACGGCGGCAGTGTGCGGAAACTCGGCAAATCGGGACCGAGGGTTGATTTGCCCGACAGCAGTACGTCGTAGGTGTAACGCGTATCGGCTTGCAGACCGTCGATCGATGCGACGGCGGTGAAATCGTGTGCGCGCCGGGTGGAAACTTCGGCGGAACGAATCGGCGCGGTCCGTTCGGCCGACGTGCTCACGACGACCGTGATCGGCACTTCGGCCAGCGTGCGCACCCAGAACTTTGCTCCCTGGTCGGTCACGCAACCGAGCATCGGGCCGTGGAGCAGCTTGTCGCGATGTTCGTCGGCCAGACGCCGAAACGGGGGAGTCTTCGCCAACGGGGCGACCAGATCTCGCGGCCCGACAAGAAACCGCCCTGGCGGCAGCCCGGCGTCGATCGCCCGTTGCATGAAGGCGGCGGCTTCCTCGCGGCTGCCCAACCGGCCGTGGGCCAGCGCCAGGTTGTACATCGATTCGAGATTGCCGGGATCGATCTCAAGATACCGGCGGCACAATTCCACCGCCTTCTGTGGGTTGCCGTCGACGATCTGCTGGTGTTGCGTCTGGCCGATCCGCTTTGTCTGGGCGGGTTTTTTCTTCGGCGGGGCTTCCGCGGCCGCGCGATGCATGACGGACAGACCCGCGATGCACGACAGGACTGCGATCAATCGAAATGTGTACCGGCGCATAGCGGCTTCTCCTGGCGGGTGATCTGATTTGCCCAGCGGGATTCTACCCGTTCCATGCCGGAAACGCCAGCAGCACGAGGCAGCCGACCAGTCCGGCGGCGACCAGGTAATAGACCGTGGGGATCAGCGTTTTGCGGATCAGGGCTCCCTCCTTGCCGTGCAGGCCGACGGTGGCCGAAGCGGCCACGACGTTGTGTACGCAGATCATGTTGCCCGCCGCCCCGCCGACCGCCTGCAGGGCGACCACCAACAGCGGCCCCAAGCCCTCCAGGGGGATTTTCCTCGCCGTTTCGAACTGGAACAGCGAGAACATCATGTTGCTGACCGTGTTGCTACCGGCGACAAAAGCGCCCAAGGCGCCGATCGCCGCACTGACGGCCGGCCAGCCACGACCGACGAGTTGCGACACACCGGAGGCCAATTCCTCGGGCATGCTGGCCAGATGGGTGTCGTTGACCCCCGACTCGATGAAGATCCGCACCATGGGCACAGCGAACACGATGGCCGCGGCGGCCCCCCAAAGCGCGCGGCCCGATTCGGCGAAAGCGGCGGCCCATCGATCGGCACGCATTCGATACAAGGGCACACAAAACGCCACCACGATCAGGAAAACCGTGCCGGGCAATTTCAGCGGCGCCGACTCGGCCGAGATCTCGGTGCCGAACAGGCCGGCACATCCGATCTTCGCACTGGTGATGAACGTCCAGATGTCGCCTTGGAGCCGTGTCACGACCAGCAACGCCCCCACCAGAACATAGGGCGTCCAGGCTAACCACAGAGACACCGCCGGGGGCGATCTCGTGTCCGTCTGTGCCGGTACGCTCCCGCGCCATTGCGGATCCCAGGCGTCCTGGGGCGGAAAATCCCAGGGCTGTTCCGGCTGGAACCAACCGAGCTTGACGCAGCCGACCGTCAGCGCCATGGCGACTAGTCCGCCGACCAACGACGGAAACTCCGGCCCCACGAATACTCCCAGCAGGGCATACGGCACGGTAAAGGCGAGCCCCGCGAAAATGGCGAATTTCCAAACCCCCAGTCCCTCGCGCCACGATCGCCGCGCGCCGAAAAATCGCGTCAGCACGCAGACCATCAGCAACGGGATGACCACCCCGACCATCGCATGCACGACGGCCACCCGGGCAGTGACCATCAACAGCAGTTGGTCGAAGCTCTCCGGCGCGCCGCCTTGTGCGAGAAACCCGTCGACGTGTCCCTCCAGGCCTCGCCGCACACCAACCAGAATGGGTGTCCCCACGGCCCCGAACGAAACGGGTGTGCTCTGGATCACGAGCGCGGCAACCACGGCGGCCATGGGTGGAAAGCCGAGGATTACCAACAGCGGGCCGGCCACGGCCGCCGGAGTGCCGAACCCGGCGGCCCCCTCGATAAACGCCCCAAACGTCCAGGCCACGATGATTGCCTGAACCCGCCGATCGGGCGAAACATTGCGAAAACCGTCGCGAATGGCGCCCACCGCGCCGGAATGTTTCAATACGAAAAACAGCAGCAGAGCGCCCCAGATGATGTAGAGCAGTTCGCCCGAGATTACCAGTCCTTGAACGGACGCGGCGCCGATGTGCGCCAGATCGACGCCCCAATACCCGTAGGCCAGCGCCGCGGTCAGCAAGAGCGCCAAAGGCATCGTGTGCTTGGCCGGCCACTGGCGAAACACCAGTAGCAGGAAAACGACGGCCAGCGGAGCGATTGCGACAATAGAAGCCATGCGACGCCGCCGTGCGAGAGGAAAAAAGGCATCCATGCCTTTTTTAACACTCCATTGATTCCGTTATGCGGCGCAGTGCGGTCGAGAGGCGCGCGGATCGGCGCGCAACACCCCCTCGACCTTCGCACCGTTTGAGATGACTTGTTGTCCCGCCTCTGCCACAACGTCCCTGCCCACGCTTCACTCAAGCCCAATCGGCTCGGGCCGGTCGAGTGTCCTGCCTCGACCAAGAGGTGCATGTCGCTTCTGGTGATTCGGATGAGTACCCTTGCAAGCGACGCGACACTATGAAAATGACGGAATTCGATCCGGATGTCAAGCGCCGAGGCAAAAGAATATGAAACTTTTTTGCCGCCTGGAAATTCTCGCCTTCGAGACGCTTGACGAGCGGCCACCGGCTTGCTAAGAGGACAATTGTCTGCCGCACATGCCAAAAAATCGCTTGTTGAAGTGATTCAACAGCCGGGTTGACACACGGGAAACGGTGCGGAAGACTATGGGTAGCCTTCCGCAAAAAAGACCGTCCGGCGTTGAGGACCTTACACGCCGCGTGGCTGGCCGAACACGATAGACCAGGTTAAACACCCCTGTCCTCCACGTCGCCAAGACCCCATGCCAACCCGACTAACCCGCGAACAAGCATTGGAGCAGCTTCAAGCCTGGACGGATCATCCCTCGCTGCTGAAGCACGCCCGCTCCGTCGAGATTGTCATGGAAAAGGCGGCGGAGAAATACGGCGGCGACGAGGCGGACGCGCCGACCTGGGCGATGACCGGCCTGCTGCACGACGCCGACTACCAGCGATGGCCCGAGGAACATCCCCGGCGGATCGTCGACTGGCTGGAAGAACGGGGCGAGGTGGAAATCGCCCATGCCGTTGCCGTGCATAATACGAAATGGAACATCCGGCCGAAAAGCCCGATGGACCGCGCCTTGCTGGCCTGCGACGAGTTGACCGGATTCGTCATGGCCTGCTGTCTGGTTCGGCCCGACGGAATCGATTCGCTCGGGCCCAAAAGCGTGAAGAAGAAACTCAAGGACAAATCGTTCGCCGCGAAAGTCGACCGCGAGTTGATCCGCCAGGGCATCGAACTGCTTCAAACCGATCCGGCCGAGCACATCCAGTTCGTGATCGACGCATTGCGGTCGGCGGCCGAGGAACTCGATATCGGCGGGCGGTCCGCCTCATGAATCACCTGCTGCCGACCGTGATGCTGATCGCCGTGATTGCTGTCTGGGGGTGGACTTTCGTTGTCGTGAAGGACGCGATCACGGCGTACGGCGTGGTCGCCTTTCTGGCCGTGCGTTTTGCCGTCGGTGCCGCCGTGATGAGCCCGGTTGCCTTCCGCCGCGTTGGACTGCGGTCGATCCGCACGGGCAGTCTCATCGGCGCAGTGTTGGCCGCCGCTTATCTGTTCCAGACGTTCGGCTTGTATTTCACGACGCCCACCAACTGCGCGCTGATCACCGGGTTGTGTATGGTGCTGGCTCCGTTGATCAACTGGGCGCTGTTCGGCGTGCGCACCGGATGGCCGTACTGGATCGCGATCGGCGTCAGTCTGGCGGGGCTCGTTCTTCTCGGCCGCGACGGCTGGAATCGGGGTGACCTGCTCACGCTCGGCGCGGCAGCTTGTTTCGGTCTGCATATCGCCCTGCTCGACCGCTACGCGAAAGAACACGACGCGGGCGCCTTGGCGCTGGTGCAAGTGGGCGTTGCGGCCGTGATCTTCTTTGGGGTATGGCCGGCCGTTGACGTGGTGGCATGGCCGACGACCGACGTCTGGATTGCTCTGGCGATCACCGGCGTACTGGCCACCGCCGGTGCATTCTACGTGCAAACGTTCGTCCAGCAGCGGCTCTCCGCGGCACGCACGGCGTTGATTATCGCAACCGAGCCCGCCTTCGGGGCGTTCTTCGGATTCCTGCTGGCGGGCGATTGGCTCGGCCCGATACAGATCGTTGGTGCCGTACTGATGATCGGCGCCGTTCTGGCCGCGTCGACCCGCGGCGAACCGAGCCGCGGCGACGATTGACAGGCCGGCGAAAACGGTCGACAATCGTTTAATCGTCCCCGTGTTCCTCCCTTCCCTGAGGCCTCCGCTTGATTCTCTTGATCGACAACTACGATAGTTTCGTCTTCAATCTGGCCCGATATTTCCAGCGGCTGGGGCAAGAGACCCACGTGGTTCGCAATACGGCGATCGACACGGCCGCCGTTCGCGCAATGCGGCCCGACGCACTGGTTCTCTCCCCCGGTCCCTGTACGCCCCGGCAGGCCGGTGTCTCGATGCCCTTGGTGCGCGATCTGCATAAGGAGCTGCCGATCCTCGGCGTTTGCCTGGGACATCAGACCATTGCCGCGGCGTTGGGCGGGCGAATTGTCCGCGCCCGGGAGCCGGTCCACGGGCGGACTTCGCGTATCCTCCACGATGGGCGAGGGATTTTTGCCGGCCTAGGTAACTCTATTGAGGCGTGTCGTTACCACTCACTAGTGGTTGATGAGGGCTCGCTACCGAAGTGCCTTGAGGTGTCGGCTCGACTGACCGATGGCACGGTGATGGCGTTGCGTCACCGATGGCTGCCCGTAGTCGGGCTGCAGTTTCATCCTGAGTCGATCTTGACAGAACTTGGATACCCCCTGTTGGTGTCGTTCATGCGGGCCGCCGGCCTTGCCGTGCCTACCGCCGTGCCAACTATGACGGACGAACGTCGCAAGCGGCCCGCCTCGGTCGCGACCGGCGGAGACACCGTCCGAATCGACCAGCCCAAGGAGACCGCATCGGCGATTTCGCGCCGTCAAACCGTCGTCCGGTAGGCAGCGGCGCCGGGCGAGCCGGATGGGGCAGGTTGTAACATTGAATTGACACGGAACGGCACCTTTGGGATACTGTGACAACTTGCCCGCGACCGGTAGTGTTCCCCCTATTGCGGACTGATTGTCCTACCCCCGCCAGATCATCACAGTCGAGGTCCCCGCATCATGGCCGAGGCCACCCAGACCCAATCGGAGCAGTCCGGCGACATGGAAGCCCTGTACCAGGCGCGACTTGCCCGGTATGTGACGGCCATGCGGAACGAAAAGCCGGACCAAATCCCCATTCGTCCGTTTGTGGCCGAGTTTGTGGCCAAGTATTGCGGCTTCACGGCCCAGGAGGTGGCCCACGATTTCGACAAGGCCTTTGTCGCAGCGCGGAGATGCGCGGCCGACTTCGACTGGGACGCCGTGGTCGGCAACATGGTCTACGTGTGGACCGGTTTGACCAAGGCGATCAGCCTGAAGTACTACGCCGTGCCGGGCATCGAGATCCCCCCGGACACGGGCTTCCAGTACGTCGAGCCGCCCGAAGACAACGCCCACATGCAGCCGGATGAGTACGATCAGTTGATCGAGGACCCGACCGGGTTTCTCTATAACGTGTGGCTTCCCCGGGTTGCCGACGACGTGAGCCCCATGGGTCAGCCGACGTCGATGCGCAACAACCTGTCGTTCGTCAAGGGCGGCATGGCCATGATGAACTACTTCCAGGGGTTTGGCACCCAAGCGGCCCTGTTGCGGGGAGATTCGGGCACGGTGTCGGCTATTTCCGGGATTCTCAAAGGGCCCTTCGACATCATTGCCGACAAGCTCCGGGGTTACAAAGGCTTGTGCATGGACATGTACCGCCAGCCGGAGAAAGTGCTGGCCGCCTGCCGGGCGATGGCCCCGCATTTGTTGCACGTGGCCCTGTCCGGCGCCGATCCCGACAAGAACGTTCCGATCGGCCTCTGGATGCACCGCGGGTGTGTTCCCTTCCTCTCACCGGACCAGTTCGAGAAGTTCTACTGGCCGACCTTGCGGGAGATTATCGAGGAACTTTGGGCACGGGGACACCAGACGTTGTTCTATGCCGAGGGCGAATGGAATCCCAACTTGAAGTATATCGCCGAACTGCCCGATCAGAGTATTATTTACCACGTCGACCGGGGCGATATCTTCGAAGTCCACGAAGCCGTCGGGCACAAGTTCTGCATCAGCGGCGGAATCCCCAATGATCTGCTCGCCTTCGGTACGCCGGAAGAGGTGCGGCAGTGCTGCAAGAAGGTGATTGACGGCGTGGCCGGCAACGGCGGATATATCATGGATGCCAGCGCGATCATGCAGGATGACACCCGGGCCGAGAACCTCAAGGCCATGACCGATTTTACTCGCGCGTACGGCGTCTATTGACCGGCGTCTTTTGACGGCGTCTTTTGACGGCGGCGACGCACCCGATTTGATACAAGAAACCGACCGTCCTTTACATGTTCTCTAATTCGGAGTGACGGGAATGGCCGAGCAGGAACAATCCAAACGAGCCCCGGGTGTTTGCATCCCTTGGGAAGAGAAACTCAAGGAACTTCCCCCGATCAAGGGCGACGCGGAGTTGGTCAAGCGCGTTTGGGAGGACGTCGACGGGCTGGGGTACGTCTACATTTGGCATTGCCTCCTCTCGTTCTGACCGAATTCGCCGTACAAGTCCACCCAGACTGGCCCCATTCAGCACGGAACCCGCCGAAAGGAATTTCCCCCATGACCGAGGACAACAGCCTCGCGGCAGCACTTGCCGGATGCCAGGAGGATCGCGTCAAGGCGTCGATCAGGCAACAACTCGACGCCGGCGTGGCACCGACGGACATCGTGGCCCAATGCAACCAGGGGATGGTGACCTTGGGCGAGCGTTTCGCCGCCGAGGAGTGCTTCCTGCCCGACTTGATGTTCGGCGGCATGATTATGAAATCGATCATGGCCGAGCTCGAACCCTTGCTGGAGAAGCAGCAACAGGGCGAACCGGTCGCAACGGCCGTGATGGGGGCCGTGCAAAACGACGTTCACGATATCGGCAAGGACATCGTGATTATGATGTTGCGGGGGATCGGGTTCGAGGTCGTCGATCTGGGGATCGACGTGTCGCCGGCGAAGTTCGTCGAGGCCATCACCCAGCACAAACCCAACGTCGTCGGCATGAGCGTCCTGCTGACCACCTGCTACACGGCGGTTGGTGCGACGGTCGACGCGATCCGCGAAGCCGGCCTGCGCGACGGCCTGTCGCTGATGGTCGGCGGCGCCGCGGCGAGCCCGCTGCTGAGCGAGAAGACGGGATGTGATTTTTACGGAAAGACCGCGGTCGACGGCGTCCGGTTCGCCGAACAATTGGTCGGTTTGAAGTAGTATGCCGGGATGGCCGGCGATTGCCTATCGAACGTTTCATGGAAGGAAACGAACCTTGATGCGGAAGATTCTTTTGACATCGGTTGTTCTTCTGGCGGCGTGCCGAGCGGCAACGGCTCAGCAATGGGCCGTCGACATGTTCGATCACACCAGCCACGACTTCGGCACGGTTGCCCGCGGCGCCACGGCCACGCACCGCTTCACCCTGGAGAACAAGTATCTCGAAGACGTCGAGATTGTTTCGATTCGATCGAGCTGCAAGTGTACGATTCCGAAGATCACCAAGAAGGTGCTGAAGACATACGAGAAGACCGAGATCGAGGCGATTATCGATACCCGGGGCGAACATAGAGGGCGCAAAGACGCCACGCTGACGGTCGTCTTCAGCAAGCCGTTCCCGGCGCAAGTGCAGTTGCAGGTCTACACGTTCATCCGCAGCGACGTCGTGATTCAGCCGGGGAAGATCGACTTCGGATCGGTCGCCACCGGGAGCCGGGCCAGCCAGCGAGTGGCCATCAGCTACCGCAACGATCAGAATTGGCGGAACTGGCAGGTCGTCGACATTCGCTGCGCCAGCCAGCACTTCGAGGCAAGGCTCACCGAAACCGTCCGGGAGGCGGGCCGTGTCGGCTACGATCTGCAGATCACGCTCAAGGAAAACGTGCCCGAAGGCTACCTCAACGAGCACCTCTTTCTGATCACCAACGATCCGCATGCGCCGTCGGCGCGCGTGCCGCTGGCCGTGGCGGGAATCGTCGAAGCGTCGGTCGCCGCCCAGCCGGTGATGCTCGGGATCGTGGCGCCGGGCGAGACCGTGACCCGGCCGCTGGTGGTCCGGGGCAAGGCACCGTTTCGCGTGCTGGGGGTGAGCTGCGCCGATCCCCGATTCAAGTTCAACGAGTCGGCGACCGCCAAGACCGTGCATCTGATCCCCGTCACCTTCACCGCCGGCGAGACGGCCGGAAAAGTATCCGCTACGATCACCATCCAGACCGACTCGGCCAGCGCCCCCACGCTGCAAGTGACGGCCCACGCTCAGGTCACCGAGGGCAGCGGCGGAGCGTCGCGCTCGCTCTAGTCGTGGCAGGATCGCCGGACTACTCTCCGACGCACACGGCGTATCTCAGGCAACGCGGCTTGCGGCGGATCGTCGTCTGCGCAAGAGCCAAGCCACCGCGGCGACCATTCCCATGCTGGCCAGCCCGACGACGGTCGACGGGGCAGGGATGATGGGGCCCGCCGTGCAATGGACGTAGCGCACGTTGTCCATGTCGACGATGCCGCTGATGAACTGGGCGCAGCCCTGGGTGTTGCTATGATCAATCTTGCCGTTATCAACCGGCAGCGACCAGAAGGCCACGCCGTTGAGGATCGATTGTGAGAAGGTGAAGCGATTGTTTGTCTCGGTGTTGAGCGTGGCGATGATGATACCGTGGTACCCGATCCCACCGGTGCCGGCCAGAACGTTGGCCTGGGTGGTCGCGAACTCAACACCGTTGGGGACGCGGAGGACGGCGAACGAACCTTCCGGGCCGTCGATGACGAAGTTGTAGTTGCTTACTTCGAGCTTCGATGCACCCTCCTTCAGGTCGAAGTCGATGACGGTCAGGCCGGTGTTCTGCAAGGTGACCGTGAACGAGCCGCCAGCGTCCTCGGAGTCGGCCGTCGCGGTGATATCGCCGGAAACGTCGAACCCCTTGTCATTCGGATGCATTGACTTGCCGATTATGCTCGACGACTTCGTGAGATCGATCGTGGCGAAGTTGATCGGGTTGCCGTTGCCATCTTCGTTGTAGTTGTCGTCGTCCTTATCGAACTTCGCGATAGCGGTCCTTGCCACGCCGAGATCAGCTTTCAGCGCCTCGAAATTCACCTCACCGGTCAAACCGTTGCCGTCGACCAGATTATACGTGGCAGGCACGTCCTGGGCCTTAACCGACTTGCCGGTTGCGAACGTGTTGTTGTTGACGCCGGGATTGGCCAGCCCGAAAGAGTCGAGCGTATTGGTGAATCCGCCGCTGCCGTCGTCCGGGTCGTTTGGGTCGTCGGTAAACGTCGTGTCGTAATAGTAGTAATTGCTACCCGAGTTGGAATGGTCGGCGTTGCCTGCCGAATCAGCCGCTTGCACGCCAGTGTCCGCGTAGACGGCGACGTCGTTGAAATTGAAGTTGCCCTGCGAGTGTGTCACGGCGATGTTGCCGGAGTGATTGATCCCGCCGAACACCGGCAGCGCGCCCAGCGGGATGTCCGGTACGTTTATGATTAACTGGCCCGGGAATGTGCCGTCAGGGGTGGTAAAGGTCGGATCAAACGGCGCCCCCGCCTTGTGCGAGCCGAGTTCGCCATTATCCACGTCGACCGCATCGGCCGTGGGATCGTCCGTCGTGCCGATCAGCAGATACTTGTTGATCTCGATGGTGTCAAACGGAAGGATGCCGTCCGCGTGAGCCAAACAGCCCGGGCCGAAGCAAATGAGCCCCACCGCCGTGATAACGCTCAGCCTCCAGATTGCGTAGCTGGTTTTGCGACGCATGTGGGGCAAATCCGTTGGGTTCGCACGCACCAGCGCGGCCGTCCCAGGGACCAGCGCCGGCACTCCAAACAGCGAACCGAGACGATTCATCTGCGATTCTCCCGCTTCCATCAAAGTCTGTCGCTCAACGATGTAGAACCCCGCCGGTAGAGGGGGGCAGGGCCATCCCTGCGTTCGATTATAGAGTGGCCCGAGATGACGAGTCAAGCTTTTGAGCAGGTATTTTCTGGAAATATCCACGCCGCTCCCCGGAAACATGGGCTCGGGTTAGCCAAACAGGCGCGCCGTCGCGGGATGGAGCGGGCGGAGACCAACCGCTGTCACGTGTGAATTGCTTAATTCCCCCGTGATCCGATGCTGGCCGGCGCCAACAGTCCGTGGCTGGAGTGGTACCGCAGGGAGCGTGCCTTGTTGGCCCGTATCGAGCGTCGGGTGAAACTCGGCCAACTTCTGCCCCGCGATGAGGTCCACGAAGTTCTTGCCCGCATCGCCACGATCCTCCGCACTGCCGGCGAAGCGCTCGGGCGGGAGTTCGGTCCCGAAGCCACGGAGATCTTTAACAAGGCGCTAGATGATGCCCAGCGTGATATCGATAGCTGCCTCGATCCCGTTGCCAGTGGCGATGATCCGAAGACCGATAAGCCTCACGTCAAGAAGCCTAACGCCGACGACGAGTGGTGAACTGCCCCGGCTTCTTGGTGCCAGTGCCGGACGGCCGATTTCAGATCGTCGGCCTCGGTGTCGGTCAGCCGGGCGATGGCCTTGAAGCCCCGTGCCAGTGCAAACACGCGCCAATGCCGTTAACCCGTGCGTGCGACGGTGCGAAGCGGGGAGTATGAGGCGGGCGGCGGGGATTCGAAGTAAGCCCACGGATGTGATGACTGGACGGGCGGCAGGTCAACGTGGCCTAGTCTGTCCGCTGACGGATCCTCACTCATCGTCTTTGAAAGCCTGGAAAGCCTCTTCTTCGGAAGCGTAGATCTGAAAACCTTGACCGATTGTCCAGCAAAGAATATCCGCAGCATCCCTGTGCATCCGACAGACTTTCAATTGGCCACCTCGGTCCCTCAAATGCTTGAGTGTGCCGGACCAGCCAGGCCAAGCAGGACTCGGTGAGAAGTGTTCAATACGGCTGAAATCCAGGACTACCTTGGTCGGGCGATTTGTCGTCACGAAGTCCAGTAGCTCGTCGAACGGCTTGTCCAGCTCGAAACCACGCCGTCCCGGAATCAGGCGAACCGCAGCTATGTCTTCGTGGAACGACAACTGAATGTTCTGGTAGTCGGCCATAGGGACAACTCACTCAGTCTCTTGGCTGTACAGGATGCAACCATCTAGGGGTACATTCTTGCCGCGTCCGACGTGGACGTCAAGGAGGTGGAAGAGGTAGCCTGCTGCACGGCCAGACGGCGTTCATTTGCAGCTTCGATCGGTCGACCGCCTGGCGGTTGGTTCGCCGCCCGGGAATCTCTTCCCCCTGCGAGTGTGACCAAAGACTCCGGAACCTCGTTTGCCCGAGACACCCGTGGCAGCAAGAGGCGCGGCGAGCTAAAGGGGATGCGAGCCTGCGCCACGTTTTGCTACGCCGGCCCCGCCTGGCGGTCCCACGCCACCGCCAAGCGGCTCACCTACATCTAGCTTAACCACTTTGCTGCCAAGGATTTGCCCACCGAGAAAACGCCAAAACCGGGCAACTTCTGGCTACCAAAGATTTAGCCAGTCCAATGCCGTTGCCCAATCGCCGTCGACGCATCGCCTGGTCGCCGGAAGTCACGGCCTTCGACCGCACACAGTGCAATAGCGACTGCCGTCGCTGAATTTCAGCCAATCCGTTGTCCTCTTGTCGTACTTGCAGTAGCTGCTTACATAAAGCGGATCACCGACCTTGGGAACGTAGTCCGGCCCGCCGTCGAAGGCGGCGCCAAAAAGCGTGGCCGGCTGCGAGTCGTGTGGCATGGCCCATCCCCCCTTGGCACCAGAGTAATTCGCCCGATTGGTTCGCATTTCCTGGTCGATCCAGTTCAGGCGGGATTTCAATGCGCGAATCTGACTCACGCAACGGCGATATTTCTCGGTGCCATAGAGATGCTCGTTGAGGGTTTGCCATTGCTCGCGGAGTTGAATTGCTTGTTCGACTTTCGCTATGTCGGACTTCAACTGCTTGTATTCGGCATTTAGTGTCCGAGCAATGGCAGGCGAGACGGCAGGCTTTCCCGCAGCCAGGGATTCGCCCGCCAAACCGTTCAGAATTGCCGGGGCGGCAACGGCAACAACCAGGGTGGCAAAAAGCGTCTTCATGTCTCCAACTCCCGTGAAGAGTAATGATGCGTGCTGAGGCTTCGCATTCCACCTCACCACCTCGTCTATGGTCAACGGATGGGAAACTGCGACACTGGCGGACTGAAGAATCGACGCAACCCGTTAATATAGAAAGACTTGGCACGCTCAGGCACCCCCAGTCACAAGCACCCCCGCCAGGATTCGAACCTGGAACATCCGGCTTAGAAGGCCGGTGCTCTATCCAATTGAGCTACAGGGGCTTAGGGTCATCTTATCCTGCCATCGACCGTTTCCGCAAGATATGCCGAGGCGAAGCTTCTCGCATGGCTCGAAGGCCCGCCAGCGGAGTTGGCTTTGCCGGAGATTCACGGTCTGAAGTGAATCGGGTAGGATGGGGCCGTCAGACAATGAAACAGAAAGGCGAACCTGCCATGCATGGACATCTGTTGTTGAAGGTCGTGGCGGTGATACTTCTGGTGTGCGTATTGCCGGCCATGGGACAATCCGCCGATGGGACGCGTAGCGGTGACGCGTTGACGCTGGGACAGCACCCTAGCGGCTCGGCGGCTCGCATGCCCGGCGGTGCCGAGCCCGGGTCGATCAGTCTCTGGTTTGCGCGCCGGTCCGGTGCGGCGGATCAAGTGCTCTTCGTCTACGGCAAGCAGGAACCGGGCCGCGCTCGGGGGCTCTGGCTGGCCCGAGAGGACACGCTCTGTTTCTACTTCTGGGGCTGGCCCGATGATCTGCACGTCAAGATTCCCGGCCGTATCTCGGCAAACCGCTGGCACCACGTCGTGGGTACGTACGACGGAACGGTCGCCCGGCTCTACTTCGACGGCAAGCTCGGCGGCGGAGTGAAAACGAAGCTCGACACGGCCGCGGACGGGGTTTTCCATCTTCGCCGCAATTTGAAAGACGACGGCCGCAATTTCGACGGTTTGTTGGACAACGTCGAAGTACACCGGCGCGTGCTCTCCGACGACGAAATTCGCCGCAAGCATGCCGAAGAACTCGCCGCGCGGGCACCGGTCGACTTTCCCTCGCTGGCCGATCGATGTCCCGTGGAAGAGATTGTCTTTGCCGTTCGTCAGGCCGATCCCGACGGCCACTGGTACGCCAACTTCGGCTACGACATCATCCGTCCGGACCGAAAGTACTACCACGACGGCGGGCGGTTGTGCCGCTTGAGCCTGAAGACGGGCGAAGTGAACACTCTTATTGACGATCCCACCGGCGGCGTCCGCGATCCGCAACTCCACTACGACGGCCGGAAGATCCTTTTCTCCTACCGCAAAGGCGGGCAACCGTACTATCACCTCTATGAAATCGACGTCGACGGAACCGGGATGCGCCGACTGACCGACGGGCCGTACGACGATTTCGAGCCGGCGTACTTGCCCGACGGTGGCATCGTCTTCTGCTCAAGCCGTTGCGACCGCTGGGTGCCTTGTTACTTCACGCAAGTGGCCGTCCTCTACCGCTGCGACGCCGACGGCGGGAGCATTCGCCAGCTTTCGGCCAACACGGAGCAGGAGAACACGCCCTGGGTGCTACCCGACGGGCGGATCCTGTACCAGCGATGGGAGTATGTCGACCGCAGCCAGATCGGCTACCATCATCTTTGGACGATGAACCCGGACGGCACGGGCCAGATGATCTATTTTGGCAACCAACATCCCAACACGGTAATGATCGACGCCAAGCCGATACCGAACACCGACCGGGTGGTGGCATCCTTTGCGCCCGGTCACGGCCGCAACGAGCATGAAGGCGTGATCACGATTGTCGATCCGGGCAAGGGGCCCGACGCCGGGGACATGGCCCGGCCGGTCAGTCGCGGGGGGCTCTTTCGCGATCCCTATCCGCTGACCGAAGACCTGTTTCTCGTGGCTCAAGAGTGCTCGATTCTGCTGATGGACCGCCAGGGCAACCGCGAGACGATCTTTGAGATGCCCGCCGAGTGGCGCGTGGGGCGAATGAAAGTGCATGAACCGCGTCCCGTGCGTCCACGGGCAAGGGAACGCACCATTGCGCCAAGAACCGATCTGGCACAAGCGACCGGCCGGGTGGTCATCGAAAATGTTCATCATGGACGAAACATGGCGGGTGTCGAGCCGGGCGATATCAAGAAACTGCTCGTCCTGGAAATCTTGCCCAAACCGTACAACATGTTCAGCGGCATGGAGCCTTTGAGCTACGGCGGGACGTTCCTGCTGGAGCGGGTACTGGGCACCGTGCCCGTCGAGCCGGACGGATCGGCCTACGTGGAGCTGCCCGCCATGCGGCCGCTGTTCTTCGTGGCGTTGGACGAGAACGACGTGGCCGTGAAGCGAATGCAGAGCTTTTTGACCTTGCAGCCGGGTGAGACGATGAGTTGCGTGGGATGTCACGAGCAGCGCGTCGAGACGCCCCGTTCGGGAAAGGCGATGTCGGCGGTGCGCCGGCCACCGAGCCGGATTGCGCCGATCCCCGACACTCCCGATGTCTTCGATTTCCCCCGCGACGTCCAGCCGATTCTCGACCGGCATTGCGTTGGCTGTCACGACTACGAAGTCACGAGCCGGGGCGGACCGATGGCCGGTGGAATCATTCTCTCGGGCGACCGCGGGCCGATGTTCTCACACAGTTTCTACACGCTCACGATTAGTGCTCAGTTTTCCGACGGCCGTAACCTCCGCAAGAGCAACTATCCGCCCCGATCGCTCGGCTCGGCCGCCAGTCCCCTTCTGCGGAAGCTCGACGGCGGTCACTTCGACGCGAAACTCTCGGAGCACGAGCGGACAATGATCCGGCTTTGGATCGATAGCGGCGCTGCGTATCCGGGCACGTACGCGGCCATGGGCACCGGTACGATCGGCCATTATGCAAACGGGCTCGACCGCCGCGATCTTCAGTGGCCGAGCATCAAGGCGGCTCAAGCGGTGTTGAATCAGCGCTGCGGGGGCTGCCATCAAGGCCCGATGTCGTTGCCCAACTCGCCGTCGGACAACCGGGGGCTCGTTCCCTGGGCGGAAGGGGCGATGAACCGCCTGGCCCTGCCCGAGAGCCAACGCAACCATCCCGCGTTTCGCTTCAACCGCCACCTGCTCTACAATCTGAGCCGGCCCGAGCAGTCGCTTCAGCTTCTCGCCCCCTTGGCCAAGGAGGCCGGCGGACTGGAGATTTGCCGAGCGAAAGACGCTGGCCTATCGAAGGACGGCGGCATACGGCCCGTCTTTGCCACGACCGAAGATCCCGATTATCAGACGCTCCGGCAGGCCATCGCGGACGCAAAGAAGCATCTCGACGAAATCAAACGTTTCGATATGCCGGGCTTCCAGCCGCGCGCGGAATACGTTCGCGAGATGCAGCGCTACGGCATCCTCCCGGACTCGCACGGAGTGGACGACCCGGTCGACGTCTACGCGGTGGACCGGGCCTACTGGCAATCGACATGGCACAAGCCGGCCCAAGGGCCGTGAGGCAGGTCGGCGAACGATTTTCATAGCCTTTTCAAAAACCGCTCCCGGCAGTTGAGTTATCGGTGTGCGCTCAGGTACAATTTATCAACTTCCACATGGCAGCTTTTTCGTCCCCAGCAGGGGCGCCGTTCCGATCATGCACGTCGTTTTCGGCGGCGCCATGCGATCACCAGCCCCGTGAGGCCCATGCTGATGAGGGCGGCGAGGGTGGAGGGTTCGGGGATGGGGGTCAGGAAAACAGCGTGGACCTCGCTGTCGGCCGGATCCGCTCGCCAGGTGTCAATTGTCGATGCTCCCCTGCGGCCCGCCTTTGATTCTCTACGTAGACTATTGGGCGACGGCTACAAGCCCTGCCAATAGTCCGAGGGCTATTCCCACAATCATATAGACGAAAAGGCAACCGACTTTCCATTGAATGTCTCCCAAGACCTCCTTCTGTTCCCGCTGCACCCTCAGAATTTGGCTCAACATCCTTTCCGGTGGAACGTTCGCATCGGACGTTTCGACATTGTGTGTTTCCTCCCGCTGGTCCGTCATATCGGCAATGAGGTTTTCGTCACGTACCCCTTCGCCGGACGTGCCGCATTCCCAGCAAGCGTCAAATTGGTCCTCAATCCGCTCTCCGCAGCTAGGGCATGTCCACATTTCTTAGCTCCCGAAAGGGTCGCGATATCAACACCGGTCTACGAGGTATCCACGCTGTTTTTTCCCCGACGCCGTCGCCATACGATGCCCAGCCCCATGGAGGCCCCAGGTCTCACCGAAAACACCCTGCCGCAGCAGCACCGAGCACGCACGGGAATCTTGCTGCCCTGATAAAGAGAGAGAAGCGTGAAGTTCCTTTCTCGGAATCGTCTTTCGGCCTCGCTCTGCGTGATCTTTCGCATAGTCGATTTCTCCCCTTGAATGGGCAGAGTGACTATTCTCTCCTTCTCACTTCCCCCGAGAGTCCATTTCCCCCAATCTCATATTCCAATTCTATTTCTTCTCGCCCCTTTTGTCGGTTGAGGTCAGTTCCTTCTTGCACTTCCGACACGCCTTTCTTATCTGTCTTATTCTCTTGACCAGTCGGGGTAGCTCTTCCTCGGTTATGTCTTCTCTGACACAACTCAGGTTTTCTAGTATAGGAACCACACTTAGCAATTCAAGTTTACAATGCTCGATAATTCCTCTATTCCGTTTCCCAATTAACGCCTGAAGTTTGGCTTGCTTCCCCTTCTTCTTGTCTTTCTTACTCACGGCAGGCCCCTTTCAGTTATCAGGTGCAAAGAGTTCGGTTGTGAACGACTCCAGATTACGCTCTACCTCCCACTCATTGCTTCTCAGAATCGACTCCGCCCATTGTGGGGAATCGCCATATGTTCAATCCTTGAAACCCATAGATTCAAGACGTAAAATGCCAAGGCCATGGATTGCCTAGCCAGTCGTGGAACGCGAAGGCGACAGCAACCCGCAAGATAGTCGTTGTAGGACGAAAGTGTCAGGGCGAATTGTCCCGCTGCAATTCAGCCAGCGCTTTCTCGCAGGTCGGGATATTCTCGTCGTCGGGCATAACGCCTTTATGGATGTCGATCAAGGTGCGCAGCGTATCGGCATCTCCCTGTTCGAGCAACATTTCGGCAAAGCCGACAAACCACGCGTCAACGTCGTTGAGGGCTTTGTAGTGCTGGACGACGACGTCGCGTTGGTCGATAGGCATGATCTTCATCAGCGCGAGCACGCTGTCGAAGCACTGTCTGTTGTCGGCCAACCCGTCCTGATAGGCCTTGATGGCCTTGTCATTCTCGCCCATTCCAACGTAGGCGTCACCCACTCTAACGTAGTAGTCGCTGTCCTTGCCGAGCAGGTTGGCATAGAGGTCGGCGTGCTCGATCGCTTTCTTGTGCTGTTTCAGGCCGTTGTAGCATTCGGAATAGACCAAGTGAATCATGGGCAAGTCGCTGTTGATCCTCATCACCCGGTCCGCCGTCTTGATCGCCTCTTTGTACTCCAGCGTCCCAGCGAGGTAAGTGGCGAGCATCGCTAGCCGTTGCGATTCGAAGACGGGCGGTAACCCGATGCCGTCGAGTTGTTGCAAGGTCCGTATCGCCGGTTCGAGCTCTCCCGTCATGCCCTGGTCCGCGACCGCGATGAGTGTGGGCAAATACCGGACAGAGGGGTCGTTTTGGTCCCCCATCTTAAGGCCCATGCCCAGCACTACCGAGAAACGCATGGAGATTTCGAGGAATTCGAGGTCGTAGGCCCGCCACTTGTCTCCGTCTCGCAGAAGCCACCATCGCGTCTTCGAGGGCCAATCGTCCGCATCCCAGTGCCGGGCATAGACGATCGCTTCCGTATCGTCATCGTCCTTGATGAACTGTACGCGCCGAATTTCGCACCTCTTCCAGGTGACATCCGCCAGCGCTGCCGGTAGTTGCTGTTTCAAGTACTGCACGAGCCGGTCTTCATGGCCCGAGATCGCCCTGGGCACCATCTTCTGTTGCTTGAGCAACGCAAGCATCATTCTCGTATCGAAGTACTGGCTGCACCGTCCGGGCCTGCCGCTGTTGAGCGCCGCCCCGAATTCGTCGAAGAACTTCTTGATGGAATCCGCATGTTCGCCGCCGTCGTCGGTCACCGGACCCGAAAAGCTTTCGACAACTCTCTCGTATTTCTGCGACTTGGTTTCCTTTTGGGGCGTGGGTTTCTTCTGCTGCGTCTTCTGCTGCTGGCAGGACAATAGCAGGCACAGGGTGGCCGGCAGGATTGCAGCCACCGCAAAGCGATGCAACTGAAATGCGTTCATGGCATCCCTCCTTGTTTCGCATTGGCTTGCAGTTCAAGTGGAATCCCTGGGACCGATTCTGTTTAACCGGGATTTCCCATTTGGGCCGCGATGTCTCCGGTTTCTATATGAAATTACCGAGCTACGTCAACCCCCCCGCAGGAGTCTTACGGGATTTCCAGGGAAACCCGATGAAGCATTGCTGGGGGGCCCGGGATCAGACTCGGGATTCAAACCTAAGACAAGGAGGGGGGGCGTTCTTCTGGGTTTGAATCCCGAATCCCGAGTCTGACCCCAGCGAACCCAGCGAAGCCCCCCTGGAGATTTGCCGAGCGAAAGACGCTGGCCTATCGAAGGACGGCGGCATACGGCCCGTCTTTGCCACGACCGAAGATCCCGATTATCAGACGCTCCGGCAGGCCATCGCGGACGCAAAGAAGCATCTCGACGAAATCAAACGTTTCGATATGCCGGGCTTCCAGCCGCGCGCGGAATACGTTCGCGAGATGCAGCGCTACGGCATCCTCCCGGACTCGCACGGAGTGGACGACCCGGTCGACGTCTACGCGGTGGACCGGGCCTACTGGCAATCGACATGGCACAAGCCACCGGAAGACACTTCCGACACACGCTGAAGCCAACCGTTGCGGTGAGCGATGCCAATCACCGGTCCAAGCCCGGGGGGCGCATCCCCCGGGTCGCGGGCATCGATTTCTAATCCCAATACGCCGTGTAGACGGCGTCGACCGCGTTGAAGTGGGTCGTGCTGCCCTTCACGACGGTGTAGTCCTCAAGGTCCCACAGCCAGTAGTACTGGCCGAGGCCCGACGCGGGCAGTGGTTTGAATCCGGAGTCCAGATGCTCGGGCTCGTACACCACGGCGACGTCGTCGCCGCCACCGCCGTTGGCGATCACTTGATCGAAGTACCAGGCCCGGCCGAAGTGTCCGGCGCCCAGAAGCTTGACATCGGTCAACCGGGTTACCACCGTGTCCGTGCCGGCCGTCCCGTAGAGTTCGGCCGTGTCCGTGCCGCCGGCCGTGGAATAGCCGTGGACGTAACGGAAGTCGTTGGCGGTGAGCGAAAAGGTCCCGCCGGTCAGTGAGCCGTACGTGTCGTCGACCACCAGCAGATCGTTGCCGGGCGAATCGTACAGGAAGGCGACGTCGTTGCCGCCGGTGGAGAAGGCCTGGAGCGAGCCGACGCCGAGGATTTCATAGTCGAACAGGCCACTGGAGGAGAACGTGGTCTCGGTGGGCGAGGCCCGGAGGATGTCCTGCGCGGCCGAATCGTACAGCACGGCACGGTCGTCGCCGCCGCCGCCCTGGACGGTCACCGCGTCGAAGTACCATGCCCGGCCAAAGTGTTTGGTGCCGATGATCTTGGCATCGGTCGGCCGGGTCACCACGGTGTCCTTGCCGGCCGTTCCGTAAAGTTCGGCCGTATCGGTGCCGCCGGCCTTGGAAAAGCCGTGGGCGTAACGGAAACCGTAGACGGTCAGTGCGAAGGTCTGGCCGGGCAGTCCGCCGGTCAGCGAGCCGTGCGTATCGTCGACCACCAGCGTGTCGTCGCCGGGCGAATCGTAGAGGAAAGCCACGTCGTCGCCACCGGTGGCGTGGGCCGTGAGCGAGCCGACGCCGAGTATCTGGTAGTCGAACAGGTCGCCGGAGAACGTGGTGTTGGTGGGCGAGGCCCGGAGGACGTCTTGCGAGGCCGAATCGTACAGCACGGCGCGGTCGCCGCCACCGCCGCCGTACATGGTCGCGGCGTCGAAGTACCAAGCCCGGCCAAAGTGTTCAGCGCCCGCAAGCTTGGCGTCGGTTGGCCTCGTTACCACGGTGTCCTCGCCGGCCGTCCCGTAGAGCTTGGCCGTATCGGTGCCGCCGGCCGTGGAGAATCCGTGGACGTAACGGAAGTCGTTGGCCTGCACCGCAAACGACTCACCGGGCAGCCCGCCGGTCATTCGGCCGAAGTTTTCGTTGACCACCAACAGATCGTCGCCGGGTGAGTCGTAGAGGAAGGCCACGTCGTTTCCGCCGCCGCCCTCAAGGTGAACGGCCGTGACCGCGGGGTCAATGTCCCTGACTTCGCCGTTGACGGTCACGATCCACGAAGCGACCGTCGGGCCGGGTCTGAATACGAAGACGTCCGCTCCGCTGGTTCCCACGATCTGCTGGAATCGCTCGGCACCAACGGCAATCGCGACCGTCGCCACGTTCGAGGTGCCGGTGGAGTCGCTGATGGTATAGGTAAAGGAATCGGCGCCCGTGAATCCGGCATCGGGAATATAGCTGAACGAGCCGTCCGTTTCCGGCAAGAGCAAGCCGTGGAGCGGGCCGTCGACAACGGTCATCGCCAGTTGGCTCTGCGCGAAATTCAGGTCGTTGGCCGTCACCCCATCGCCGGCGCTGACAACGAGCGGTTGGCCCAGCCACGTCTCGTACACGTCGTCCACCGCGACCAACTCGTCGGTCGACACGACGTTGAGGGTGACCTCCGCTAAATTGGACTCGAAGTCGGGCGTAAACACCAAGCCCGAGTAGTTTGCCGAGGCCGGCGAGAGAGCCAGCATCCCGGCGACGTCGACCGGATTGTCCGCCGAGCCGGCATACAACTGGTGGGCGTCGGAGTAGAGCATCCAACTGGCCGTCGGCGTGAATTCGAGGCTGGCGTCGTGAACGTTTTCCACGAGATAGTCGCCCAGCACTTCGGAGGTGCCGGTCACGTTATCCACCTCGAAGAACTCGAGTTGGCGGATCACACCGGCGAAGTCCGTCCGGTCGAAACCGACCATGCGCCCATCGGCGCTTGTGGCCAGACCGTCGATATCGGCCCCCTCGAAGTTGACGACGTCGGTGATTTTGCCGGTGACCGGATCGAGTTGTCCGATGGCGTTGGAGTTGTACCCCATGTAGAGTATCCCGTCGCTCGCCGTCAGGGCCTCGGCCCACTGGAAATCGGTGCCGGAGGTGCCGACGTCGGCCGTGACCACCACGTCGTCGATGTTCCAGCCGGAGTACTGCCAGGAGCCGTCGGTGCTACCTATGCCCCAGCGGATGTAAACGGTCGCTTGCTGGTCGGCAATGCTGGAGATGTCAAAGGTCTGCAATGTCCAACTCGAGTCGGTGATCTCCGATGGGTTCCGCCAAATCTGGCTCCAGTTGCTTCCATCGTTTGACACTTCGATATAGGCGTGGTCGAAAGCCGGCTGTTCGACGTTGAGCCATCGATAGAACTCAAGTTGAACATTTGAGTAAGCCGACGCATCGATCGCCGGCGTGGTGATCCACTGGGTTGAGGATATGCTATTGGGGTAGTCGCCCGAAAGGTTGTATCCAACTACGTTGGACCCCGTATGGCCGGCAGGCGGATCGGCGTTTCCATATTGTCCACCACCTCCGGTCGGTGTCCCCCACTGCCACTGATCGGGCGCCGCGCCGAGATCCAGCGTCCAGCCAGGATCGGTGTCCATGTCCGCGGAATAGATCTCCTCGAAGGCGATGACGGCGGGCGTATCGGTGATGGCGACGGCCGAGGACATGGATCCGGTCAACGGATCGATGCTCACGAGGGTTTGTCCGCTGTCGTTGTAGACGTCGCCGTCGTTATCGGTAACGGCCCAAATCGACCCATTCATGTAGGCCAGATTGGACTGAAACATGTCGTACCCGATTGGGCCCACGACCGTATGGGCCCCGGTTCCCGAATCGATGGCGATCAACTCGTCGCTGGCCGTATCGATCGTATAGAGCGTGAGCCCTTCGGAGGCCACGGTCCGTTTGTAGCGGAACGTGTCGACGCCCTCGAAACCAGGATCGGGAATGTAGTGGAAGGTGCCGTCGGGTCGCAGATCGAGCGTCCCGTTCTGGGGACCGCTGACCAACATCGCCCGGGCGCCCTCGGCCGGTGCCGCATCGTCGTTGCTCAGCACGCTCGGCGAACCGTCGTAGATCATCACGTTGTCGACGTAGCCCAGCGGGCTTTCGCCGAAGCCGCTGGGACCCTGGCGGACGATCCGCACGGCAATCTCGTGCTGGCCGGGCGAAACGCTGGGCACCTCGGCGCGGAGGTCCGCATAATCGCGGTCGGCGTCGACCGGGCCAAAGTCGTACGACGCAACGACCGCACCGTCCAGCAGCAACTCAAAACGCCCGCCCTCATCGCTGGCCAGGAAAGCGTCGATGGCCACGTCGGCGGTGATCACGGCGCTGCCGCCGACCAGGGGGACCCATCGGGAGATTCCCCCGCCCCCATCGCCGGCGAGAAACTGTGCCGCGGCACTCATTGCGCCGTCGTTATTGGTATCGAAGAGATGGACGGCCGGGAACCCGACGCCACCCAAGGTGCCGCCACCCACGGTGAAGGGCGTCCAGCCGTCCAGGTCGCCCGAGTCGAATCTCCCCTCGACCGGACCGGCGCCCAAGGCCGTGTCGGTGAAGAGATGCAACGAGTCGCCGGCGGCGTTCGACTCGACCGGCGGCAGCTTCACTTCGATCGTCACCACCGCCTCGTCTCCCATGCCGAATTCGTCCTCCGCCCGGTAGGTGAAGGTGTCGGTGCCCAGGTAGGAGGCCATCGGCTCGTAAGTGAAGGAGCCATCGAGCGCAATGCGCACGGTGCCGAACGTGGGGGCGTCGACCAAGGTGGCCGTAAGCGGATTCCCGTTCTTGTCCGTGTCGTTAGCCAGCAGCCCCAAGTCGGCGGTCACGTTGAGGGTGCCGCTGCGGTAGGCGACATAGCCGTCGGGCTGCGACTCCGGCGGATCGTTGACGATGATCGTCAACGTGGCCGCCGGGGAATCCAGCTCGCCGTCGTTGGCCACGTAGGTAAACGTGTCGACGCCCGCGAAACCTGGTCCAGGCGTGTAGACGAACGACCCGTCGTCGCTCAATTGCACGATGCCGTTGGCCGGGTCGACGTCGACCGCCGCGGTCAGCGGATCGTTCTCCACGTCGCTGTCGTTGGGCAGCACACCGTCGGCCACCGCAACCGTGAGCACCGCGTCCTGCCCGACCAGATAGTCGCCGTCGTCGACGGCCACCGGAGCGTCGTTGACCGGCAACACCTCGATGTCGACCGTCACGACGTTGGAATCGTCCGCCCCGTCGTTGGCCACGTAGGTGAACGAGTCGGGACCGAAGTAGTCGTCGTCGGAGTCGTAGACGAACGAGCCGTCGGGGTCAAGCAGCAGCGTACCGTGCTGCGGGCCGACGTCAAGCACGGCACTCAGCGGGTCGTCCTCCACGTCGCTGTCGTTGTCCAACACGCCGGTTGTCACGTCGACCGTCAGCAGTTCGTCCTCTTCGATTTCGTAAATGCCGTCGCCGACGGCCACCGGCGCGTCGTTTACCGAGTTGACGGTGATGTTGACCGTGGCGATGTTGGAATCGGAGACGCCGTCGTTGACGTGGTAGGTGAACGAGTCGGGGCCGTAGTAGTGTTCGTCGGCTCGGTAACTGAAGGAACCGTTGGGGGCAAGCAGCAGCGTGCCGTGCTCGACGTCGACGTCGAGGATCGCCTCCAGCGGGTCGCCGTCCACTTCGATATCGTTGTCCAAGAGGCCTTGGGCCACGTTGACCACCAGCGTCGTGTCTTCGTCGATTACATAGTCGTCGTCCACCGCGATGGTGGGGTCGTCGACCGGCGTCACCTCCAGCGTGACGGTGGCCACCTCGGAGTTCTCGGTGCCGTCGTTGGAGGTGTAGGTGAACGAGTCGGGGCCGACGTAATCGTCGTCGGACGTGTAGGTAAACGACCCCTCGGGGTCCAGTTGCAGCGTGCCGTGCTGCGGGCCGATGTCCAGCACCGCAGTGATCGTGTCGCCCTGCGGGTCGCTGTCGTTGAACAGCACACCGGTCGCCACGTCGACGGTAAGTGTCTCCTCTTCGGCTACCGTGTAGACGCCATCGTCGATCGCAAAGGGCGCGGTCCGTTCGATCACCTCGATGGAAACCGTGGCAATATTCGAGTCGTCGGTGCCGTCGTTGGCCAGGTACGTGAACGTATCGAAGCCGAGGAACCCGGTGCTGTCGGGCGTGTAGACGAACGACCCGTCCGGGTTCAACTGCAACGTCCCGTTAGCCGGGCCGACGTCGAGGATCGCCTCCAGCGGATCATCTTCCGTATCGGTATCGTTGGCCAGCACGCCGCCGGCGACGTCGACCGTGAGCGTCTCGAACTCGATAACCGAATAGAAATCGTCGTCGACCGCCACCGGTGCGTCGTTCACCGGGTCCACGGTGATGGTGACCGTGGCCGGGGTGGAGTCGCTCGAGCCGTTGTTGGCCACGTAGGTGAACGTGTCGGGGCCGAAGAAGTCGTCGTCGGGCACGTAGGTGAACGATCCGTCGGCGGACAGCAGCAGCGAGCCGTTTTGTGGTGGGTCGAGGAGCACGGCCTCGAGCGGTTCGCTCTGTGGATCGGTGTCGTTATCCAGCAATCCGGTCGCGGCGTCGACCACCAGCGTGGTGTCCTCGTCGGTCGTGTACGTATCATCGGTGGCCGTCGGCGGCGGCACCGTCACCGAGATGGTGACGGTGGCCGTGTTGGTCTCGAATTCGGGGGCATAGGCGAGGCCGCTGAGCGTGTCGCCGGTGGGCGACAGGTCGACGTCGTCCAGAGTGACGTCGTATCCGTCTGCGTAGGGGTTTAGGCGATGGAGGTACTGAGTGGTCGACCGCAGAACAAACTGGTCCGCACCGGCTGACGTTCCATCATTCAACGGAGGCCCGTTATCCGTGCCACCTGGGGGCGGATAAGCCCGTCCTAACAGATTGATTCCGGCCGGATCGTAGTTCAAATCGTAGACTGAGATGGTCTGCCAATACAGCCAGCCACCAAGAATCCTACCGGGCGCGTCACTCCAGAGCGCGTCCATATCCCAATTGAATCCTGTGAGCGACCTATAGTTGGCCAGCCCCGCAATTTCGCCCGTCGCCGGATCAAGTCTCCCCAGGATCGAGCCGTGCGTGGAGGTGCTGCCGCTGTTGGGAACATTGAACATGACATACAACTCGCCATCGACCGCGGTCAGCCCCTTTACTGCCGTTATGTTGCCTGAGATCGGCACGGTCGCAATCATCTTGCCGGTCACCGGATCGATCGTCACCAACTCGCCACTTCCACCGCTCATATTCAACGCGTAGAGGACGCCGTCGAGGTAAGTCATGTCTACCTCGAACATATCGTGCTCAATCGCCCCCACTACGCTCAGTTGCGCGGTCACCGAATCCATCTTCAGCAGTTTGTCGCTCACATTGTCAACAGTGTAGAGCGTCAGCCCTTTCCCCGGCTGAGCATTCTTGTAGACAAATGTGTCCTCGCCGGAAAATGCCGCGTCCGGTACGTAGCGAAAAGAGCCGTCCGGCTCGAAATCCAGAGAACCGTGTTTCGGCGAAGTAACCAACTGAGCGACCGACGCTGTGGCTGCCGCGGGGTCGTTGGACAAGACACTTCCCGTGGCCCCGTAAACCGACACGTTGTCAACGAAGCCGAACGGTGTTGATCCAAACGCGCTGCCGCTACTTCGCGTAATGCGAACGCGCACCTCGTGCTCTCCGGGGGCAACCGTAGTCTGACCAGCCAGGGTTATGTGCTCTGGTTCGTCGGCGGTGATGTCGCCGAAATCGTAGCTGGCCACGACCGTCCCGTCGACCAGCAGTTCGAATAGCCCGGCCTCGGCGTGATCTACCTGGGAATCGACGGCCACCTCGGCCGAGACCCGCACATTGCCAGCGTTTAGATAGACATTCTGATAGATTCCCCCGCCGCCATTGCCCACCATGGCCTGAAAGCTCTCGGTGGCCACACGATCATTGTTGGTGTCGTAACTGATGACGTCGGGGAAACCGGCCCCGCCGAGCGTGCCGCCGGGAGTCGTGTACACGGTCCAGGCGGTCAGATCGCCCAACTCGAAATTGCCGTTGATCAGCCCTACGTCCAGCGTACCGCCGAGTTCCATCGTGTAGAGATCGTCGCTGGCCCGCGTGTTGACGCCGGGCTGCACGATCTCCAGTGCCACGGTGGCTACTTCAGAATCGGCCAGACCGTCGTTGGCCGTGTAGGTGAAACTGTCGAGCCCGACGTAGTACTGATCCGGCGTGTAAACGAACGATCCGTCGGGCGACAGCGCGAGCGAACCGTGGGCGGGAATCACCCCGATAGACGCGGTCAACACATCGCCGTTGGTATCCACATCGTTGGACAGAACGCCGCCCGCGGCGTTGATCGAAAAGGCGGCGTCGCGACTGACCGTATACTCGTCGTTGCGGGCGGTCGCCGGGGTATTCAACTGGGCGCCGAAGTTGATGTCGGTTACCTGCTCGTCGAGATTGAGCGTGACCGTTTGCATCGTGCCGCCGGCCGGCAACGTCTGCCGATAGCCGGCCAACAAGTCCAGGCGAACGTCGAACGTGCCCGGAGCCGGAACGGTAAAGTCATACGCCCCGGCAGCGTCGGTTTGCGTGCTCATACCCGTTCCGTCGAGTTCCACCGTCCAACCGGAAAGCGGCGACTCAGCGGCGCCAAACACGCCGTCGCCGTTGAAATCCTCAAACACGATGCCGGACAGTCCGGTGGCCAGCAACCGGCGCTCTTCCAGCGGTTCGACGCGCAGCGGGCGGCGGAGACCGAGGGAACGGACCGTTTGGGACAAACGCCTTGGTGCGGGGTCCGCGTTTGGTGAGTGAAACAACCGGCGCGTCTTGTTCGACCGAGAGTCCATCTGTCCCTCCCTTATCCCTGGGGTTTGCGCAAAGAATACCTGGATTGTGCTTCTCATGCCAACGCGCTCAGCATAGTCACCCATGGGTGGGATGTCAACGAAGTTGGGTGGGATGTCAACGAAGTTGGGGGGGATTCACGGGATTTTTCCCAAAGCCTCAGGAAGGGGAATCGCCCGTTAATGAGAATCCCGCTTCCCGGAGCGACGGCCCGACTGACTGAAAAACCATCGGGCGGCCGAATAGTGGAGGAATTTTGGGATTTTTTCGGATTTGCGCGAACAAATCGTGCCGACTGAGCATCTTATACTACACTGCCTGGCAGTGAACGCTCGCGATGCACTCTTCCGGGGGGGCACTCTCCGGTTGTAGAACTTGACGGGACGAACTGCCGGTGGCAGAGTAGTAATGGACAGGGTCGCGCGGAACACCAGGCATTTCAGGTCTGCTATCCGCCGCCCACGATGACAATCGTTTTCTCCTTAACCGCGCAAGGCGCAGGGGGTTTCCAGTGCGAAACCTAATGAGCTCCACCATCGATTCTCGATTCGACATTCGTTCAGCGCTGAATAAGCGCGACGTCGTGATCGGTACGTATGGTCTGCGCCCGGTGGAAAAAGCGCGGTTTCTTTGTGCTTCCCATGCCCGACGCACGACGGCCGATCACCCGACATGGCGCCAGCGCCAACCCGGGCGATCTCGAGCCGAGACACTCGCGCCAAACCGGCCCATAGGCCGGCGCTTGTCGCGGATGTGTCTTGCCGTGCGACCGGTGGGACGAGGGTTGGGTAGTCCGGTCGACGGAAATTGAATCGCGACTGATTCGAATTCCGACTGGACACCGATTCCGCCGCCGCGATTTTCGCCATGCCCTCGGCGAATTTCACGCATTGCGGTAATCGGCCTTACCCCTCGCGGCGACCTTGCGGGAGTTTATCTCCCCGACGGAAAGCCGTCGCCGGTGCGTGATCCCAAAGCACACAGTGGTCAGCAATGCCAGGAGAGTCAACGATGTCCATCCAAGACGTTTACACGCCGCCCCGAACGATCCCGTCGGAGGAGTTGGTGCGCGCGGCCCAGGCCGGTGATCGCGAGGCGTTCGGCCAGTTGGCCGAGCGTTACCAGGGAGTGGTTTACGCCACGGCTTTCCGGCGTTTGCGTCACGACGCGGAGGCCCAGGAGTTGTGCCAGGAGGTGTTTGTCCACGCGATGCGGAAGATCGGCCAGTTGCGCGATCCTCGCTGTTTCGGCGCTTGGCTGCGATCGATGGCCGGCCGCATGGCGATCAACCGTCTGGTGCGGCGTCGACCGGCGATGACGTTGCCGAGCGAGACCCTGGAAGCCACGTGCATCGAGTACGAAACGCCGCTTCGGGCGGTGCTGGCAAGCGAGCGGCGCGATCAGGTCCACGAGGGACTGGATCAGCTTCGCCCGCTGGATCGGCACACGCTGGAGGCGTTCTACTTCCGTGGCCGTTCGCTGGCCGAGATGAGCGACGAGTTCGAGTCGCCCATCGGCACGATCAAGCGCCGCTTGCACGTTGCCCGAAAGCGGCTGGCCAAGGAGTTGGCCGAGATGGCGCCGGCATGAAGCGGCGTGGCCGGGTGCCTGGGGTCGAGCCGCGAGGAACGAGCGACGAGCCCCCAGGACGCAATGGTTCGTGTTTCCGGGAAACACCGCAAGAACCCAAGAAAAGAGAGCCGCCGCCGACCCGTTGTGGGGTCGGCGGCGGTGTTTTTCATTTGCGAGTTTGCTCTCGGTCGCCATAGCCGGGCATCGGCTATGGCACGCTAATGCCCAGGGCGGCTTCCTCCTCTTCCTGGATGATGATGCGTGGCGTGACCATCATCATCAGGCTTTGGGTTTCGCGGCCGATCCCCACGTTCTTAAACAGCCGGTTGATGTAGGGAATCTTGTTGAGTATGGGCACGCCGAACTCGTTGCGTCCTTCGCTGAGCCGTTTGATACCGCCCAGCAACACGGTCCCGCCGTCGGGAACACTCACCGTGGTGGTCACGGTGATGAAGGAGAAGGTGGGCAACTGCACGGTCGTGCCGCTCCGTGTCGTCGAGGAGTTATTACTAGACGACGAGTTGTCGTTGGGCTCGTCCTGGTTGCCTTCGATCGAACTGTCGTCGGTCGTGGTGGTCGAACCCTCGAAGGTGAAGGTGTTGACTTCCTTGATTTCGCTGAAGAAGGGAACCACGGTCAGCCGCACGAAACGCCGGTCGTTGGAGACCACTGCTTGCACGGTAAGGAAGGTACCCTCGCTCAAGACGACGATGACCGGCTGCTGCGCGGCGGCGAAGTCGCCCACCACGGGAACCACGCTGATGACAAACGGACTTTGCGACGTATCGGAAACGAACGCCTGCTGGCCGTTAAAGAGCGTCACCTTCGGGGCCTGCAGCACGTTGCTGCGGCGGTCGCCCTGGGCGGCGTTGATGAAGAAGAACGCCTCGATATCGCTGAGAATGGCGAATCCCAATTGGGCACCGGCGTCGGGAGCAAAACCACCAAACTGGGGCTGAGCCAGGGTGAAGCTATCTTGCCGGAAAGGGATATCCAGGTCGGCGGAAAAGATTCCCGGCAGATCCAGACCCACGGCAACATTGGCATCGTTGTCCCGGTCGAGATAGTCTCTCGGGTAGTCGGCTCCGTGGCCTTGCGGCCCCTGAGTGTATTCAGTCGATTGAGACGTATCCGGTCTGCCGAAGACCTGGAACGGCCGGTCGATGTTATCGTTGATGTCGAAGTCGAAATCGACGCCGATTCGCTCGAAGAAGTTGTCGTTGAGCGTAATGAAACGCACCTCGATGGTTACTTGGAGGTCTTGCATCCGGCGAAGCTGCTCGAGCAACTCGGCAACCTCTTCATGCACCTCCTGCGTCTGCCGAACGACCAGGCTGAGGTTGGTTTCCAGATGGCTGATCGTGCCGGGACCGCCAACCTCTTCCCAAGTCTCGGGCGCCACCGTGGTGGTGATGAGTTCTTCGAGGCTGTCGAAGTCGGCCTGGGGACCACCGCCCATACCGCCGGGGCCGCCGAACCCGAAGGGCATCGGTTGCTGGCTTCCCGACTGCACGCCCCCGCCGCCTTGATTGATCGGCATCTGGGCGAGGATCGAGGGATGGATCGAGCCGGAACTTTGCCCGCCGGCGCGGCTGGCCACTGCGACCGAAGGACCCGCGGCGTCGAAGTTGCCCGTGGACGCGTAGCCCAGGTTACCCATGGCCGAGTTGTAGGCCGCGCCCAAACCCATCCGCGAGGTGGGGACAAAGTTGGGAATGGGGATCACCAGATCGGCCACGGGGTAGCTCTTCGTGTAGACCTCGCCGCCGGCCAACTCCTCGCTGGTGATTCGCAACACCTCGTCCTTGATCACGTGAGCCAGATGCAGAGGCCCCAGGAGCGTGTTCAAGGCGCTGCCCAGCGTGATCTCGTTGGGCATGTCCAGCGAGACCATGTGGTCGGTGGCCACGCCCTCCTGCAAGAGCCCCTGCTGATCGATGAAGATGTTGATCTGCGCCACGCGGGCGAGATCCTCGATGACCATGCCCAGCGGCTGATTCCGATATTGAACCAGAACCGGCTGCTTGAGCTTCTTCTCGATCTCCAGGGCTCCGGGTGATCGTCGTTCCATTCGGGCGTTGGTTTCCGCCCGGTTTCGGGTGATGTCCTGCCAGTTCTCGGGGAAAAGATAGTCGCCGATGGGCGGAATCCCCGTGCGGTCGACCTCCTCAAAAGCGTGGACGATACCCCGCTCCATCTCGTCTCGCATCCTCCGGCCATTCTGGAGTCGGCGAAGGATTCTCGACTGTTGCACGAGTTGGACGACCACCGGTTCGTCGGGGGCCATTTCGGCCGCCTCCTGGGCGATCTTCTCCGCCTCGCCGAAACGTTGCTCTTCCATCAACTCGTTGTATTGGTCGACCATGGTTTTGAGCTTCTGCTGGATTTCCAGCCTCACTCGCCGCGATCGTTCCACATCATCCATGACCTGCTGGTTTTGCTCCTCCAACTCGATCCGGGGCCGGTTGTTGTTGAGGAACTCCCTGACGTTTTCCAGACTGCGGTCCAGACGGGCCATAAGCTGGCGCCGCACGGCCGGCTCCACGCCCGAGCCTTCGATCTTTCGGCGTACTTCTTCCAATAGGGCAATCGCCCCGTTCGGATCGGTCTCCAGCATATTGCGGCTTGCCATTTGCTTCTGCATGACTTCAGCCGAAAGTGTTTTGGCCAGTACTTGCTGACGAACGGCCGTGTCGTCGGCCATCGACCGGTTCGGGATACCCGGCGTGGCCGGGGAACCGACGACCGTCAGGCCCTGCAGATAGCCTTGGAGTCGCTGATTGGTCAACGGATCCAGCTCGCGCTGATATTGCGCCGCCTGGCGAAAGTACTCCATGGCTTGTTCGGTTCGATGAGCCCGAAGGGCGGACTCTCCTTGCATGAAGAGCGTCAGACCGCGACTGTCCGCCGACGTTCCCGACGGACCGGAAGGTGCCGGGACGGGGTGCGGTCCGGGGGCGATGGGTTGCTGTCTGGGATCGAACGGGCGAGGCGCGACTTGGAGATCGTTCTCGCCTGTTTGCCACGCGGCGGCCCGTTGATTTCGGGTGTTGTCTCGTGCCGGATCGTAAACGGCTCGCGTGGCAACACGATTGGGGTCCACCCTACCCGCGGCGGGAATCACTCCCTGTCCGCCGGCCGGCATCACCTGCGTATCGACCCGGCGACGCGCGTTCTCGATCGCCGTGAGCACCAACTCGGCGCGATCCTCTCCGGGGCCAAAGGCGCTGGAGGGGATTCGCATCTGCTGAACGTCTCGGGCGAGATATTCGGCCCGGCGGAGATCGCCTTGCTCCATCGCGGCACGCGCCTGGCGAAGCGTGTCAAGGGCTTGCCGTTTGGCCGCCACCGAATGCGTGGGACCGGAGACCGAACCGCCGGTGGGCATCCCCGCGCTCGGCCGCGCTACGCCTCGTCGGGCGGCGGCGATCTGATCGAGGACCTTTTGCGGCTTCAGTTCGAACGCCCCGTAATCCGTACGATGTTTGGCGGCCAGATTAGCAAGTTGCTCGGCCGCGTCGAATTCTCCGCAGCGGAGCAGGCCATCGGCCTGTTCGAGCAAGACTTGGGCGTATTTCCGGCGGTAGTTTTCCGTGTTGCTCTGGCTGGCCGACATGTCGCGAACCTGCCGAGCTTTTTCGACGAGGGCTCCCACGGCGGCGGGTGTGTCGTCGCCGGGTTGATAACGGGTTTGCAGCCCCAGGGCCTGATTGATCCGCCGGTCGGCCTCTCGGAAGTCGCCGCCGGCCAACGCGAGTCGGGCGCGGCCCAGGGCTTCCAGTGCTTTGGCCCGATCGCCGGTCGCTTGCGACGGCGAGGGGGGCATCTGCGATACCTGATCGATGGGCGGCAGGTGTCTCAGCGTGCCGTGCCCCGCCGGATTACCCGCGGCCGGCGCCGCTACGTCGCCACCCTGGCGACGAATTTCGGCGGCCAGTTGCCGCGGCGAGTACTCGCCGGCGGAAAACGCCGCTCGCTGTTGTACGGCCTTGCGATACCAATAGGTCGCCGTCGGCAGATCGTTCCTGGCCAACGCCTGGCGGCTTTGCTGAATGAAGTCTTGCGCCTGGCGCTTCGCCCCTTGGGCATCCACGGCGCTTCCCCGGAAAGTGGCACCGCCAATCGGGGTTCCCCTGGCCGAAGGAAACGGTTGGGAAACACCCGGAGTCGCGGTCAGTCTCCAGGCAACGACGTTCAAATCCGCGAGAGTTCCTGCAATGGTTTTCAACACGGCTCTCCTTTTGAAAGTCGCAGCGTTCCGTTAAGGCTTGCGAACGGCGAAATGACGTGGACCATCCTCCGACCAACGTGGCGCGGCGATACGAACGGGGAGCCGAACTGACTCGTACCCCGAGGGGTCGCCGACCAACGCACGGTGCCGGAAAAGGGAACGCCGACACGCGAGTGGCCGAGGGGATTTTGACTGGTGATTTTGGAATTCGGTAGAAGAGAGCGGGATAAATACCCGGTGAGCCAACCTGGGTCAAGGGCATTTCTGCTTAAATCCGCCGGATGCCACGAAATGGCCCGTGCCGACGCGGGGAAACGGAGTCGGCGGCGGCGCGAAACGCGAAGATGGGGAAGCGGGGAAAGAAGCCGCCAGAAATGGCGAGGGAATTTGCAGATGCCACGGACGGCAAGCCGCCCGTGGCACTCAAAATGGCAGATTCAGTTTTCTCGACGGACCGTTCGGCTGAAGTGCCTCAGCACCTCCGGCTTCTTCCGGTCAATCGCCGGGCGCCCGACGTTCGCGCGGGTTGCGCGACGAGTTTCCTCGAGTCGAGGGCCTTCGCGTGCTGCCACTCTTGCGACCCCCAGCGCCCGGTGGCATTTCTTCCATCATGCCGGGCAGGCCCATGCCCTCGTAGTCTTCCGGCATGTAACCTTCACCCATAGGCCCGCCGGGGAGCCCCATGTTATTGCGGGGATCCTCCTCTTCCTCTTTCTTCTCCTCGAATTTGCCGGCTTCGGCCGAGTCGGCCACTTCGGTTTGCACGACCAGACGGCCGTCCGGATCCATCAGGAGAATCTTGCTCGGCGTAGACAGGGAAATGCTCTTGCGGCCGAATCTCGCGACCATGCGCTGGCCGCCGAGGACGTCCAGCAGCGTGGTGGCGGTGTTGAAATCGACGGGAATCTGGTTCTCGTCCTCTTTCAAGCGATTCCTCATTTGATGCGCGGCGTCCAATAAGACGCCTCCCCTTTTCTCGGGGATGGTCGTCAGATCGAATTTCTCTTCAAAGAACTTGGCAAACTGACCACGAACGATCCGCTGTTTGAGAAACGCCTCTTTTCCGTAGTCGGTGAGCCACTTCAGCAGGATCACTTCCGCTTTGGGTTCGACCGAGGCGGAAGCCGAGACGACCACTCTATCGAGCAAGATGCGATCGTCTCGCGGCACGAACACCTCGTCGGTGAACTCGGTCCAATCGGTTCTCCGCGACCGTGTCAGTCCCACGCTCGGGTTTTGCAGCAACCGTTCGTCCATCTGGTAACTGGGATTTCTCAGCGCCAATTGGACGCGATACTTGTATCTTTTTCCGGGATCGACGTTGTAGTCGAGGAAACGGAACAGGTAGTACTTCGGCCTGAATCTCCCGTCCTCCCCTCGAATGAACGGATTGTCTGGATCGTCTTCCGACTTCTCCGCCTCGGCGGGCGTCTGCTCCTCGGGCTCCTCGTCAAAGTCTGTCCTCGGCAAAGCGGGCTGCATTCGCCCGTCGGGCCCCACTCCCATCATCCCCGGCTCCCTCATCCCCGGCCCCATCATTCCCGGCTCCATCATCCCCGGCTCCATCATCCCCGGCCCCATCATTCCCGGCCCCATCATTCCCGGCTCCATCATCCCCGGCTCCATCCCGCCCAGGTCCACCACTCCGGGATCCATTCCACCCCGCCCCATCCCGGGCAGCATGTCTTCGCCTTCCATTCCGGGGAGGATCCCACCGCCTGGAGCTTCCTCGCCAGGGTCCCCGACGCCTTGGCCGCGGAGAGCGTTTGGCCGGCGGAACGGGATCTTCTCATGGCTAACCAGATGATGCACTCCCCAGCGGTCTTCTTTGAGTTTGGCCAGCGGGAACACCAGGGCCAACAGCGGATCCAGGAAGACCTCGGGGACCAGCTCATCACGGCCACGCATTCCAATGCGTTTCAACTCCTCGGGGTGCATCGTCAACGAGACGAATTCGGCTTTGGAGTTGGGGACTTCATTGCCCCGGCTGTCGATTTCCACCCGTTCGACCGTGTAGCCGAGGTAGACGGGAATCTGCTCTTCCAAAGACGGCGTCTTTTTATCTCGCACCGTTCCCTCGAAGGTGCTGAGATACACGTCCGTCTGTGCGGCCACCGGCACTTTGCCGAAGAGCGCGACCCAACGGCGGCC
Source organism: uncultured Planctomycetaceae bacterium (assembly GCA_964444795.1). Taxonomy (GTDB): domain Bacteria; phylum Planctomycetota; class Planctomycetia; order Pirellulales; family Thermoguttaceae; genus JABMRP01. The sequence goes on along the minus strand of CAYUIQ010000023.1, from coordinate 16,480 downwards.
TTCCGTTCGTTGCCGTCTGGCATCGGTGTCCTCCGAGCGTACGACCGCCAGACGCGGGGCTTCGAACGCGGCAACTCCGACGGTCGATGTGAGGTCTTCGACGGGGAAGAAGCCCGGCTCTTTCCGCTTCTTCAGCTTCGGATACAGCAGCGGATTCCAACCTGCCGGCTGCGGGAAATCGCTCCCCTTCATCGGGGTGGTTCGGGAATGCTCCAGCATGGCAAGATAGTCCTCGGCCTCGCGATCCAAGGTGACGTCGGTTTTGCTGGCCAGCCGTTCTTCCACGTTGACCGCCTGCAGTTTCAAGGTCTCCGGCGTCTTAACGTACTTTTCCCGTCCGATCGCGCGATACACGAACGCGAGGAAACAGAGCAGAATCACCCCGAAGACGATCTTCTCCGAATGGTCGATGGCGAACTGCCGCATCGCATCCTTGTCGAGTTTTGCTTTGACCTTTTTCATGATCGTGCTCCTGCCTCTTCCCGTTCGGTTGAGTTGGGACCGTCCCACGCTTGCCTTTTCAGCAAACGTTTTAAGGTGTGGCAACCGGGGTTGCCGGTGGTGTCGTTGCCGGTGGCGTCGTTGTCGGTGGCGTCGTTGCCGGTGGCGTCGTTGCCGGAGTTGTGGCGGCCGGTGGCGTCGTTGCCGGAGTTGTGGCGGCCGGAGTTGTGTCGGCCGGTGGCGCTGTTGCCGGGGTCGTGCCGGGTGCCGCTTCGCCGGCTGTTGGGTCGACGGGCACCTGACCGTCGGCCGCCCCGGGCTCCCGGCCAGTCTCACTGGCGGAGGCGTCGCCCAGTTTCGCGCGGTCCGGTACGTTGCTGACGTGGATCACGCCAAATATGTCGAGGAGAACCTCCCGATCGCGCTTCGACACGGTTTCTTGTTGCGAGCCGGAGGCTCTTCCCGGGCCAATGCGCCCCTGTGCATAGTCTTCCATGCCGTCGGAGCGCCCGCCGCGCGAGCCGGCGGAGGTGGCTTGGGCACGGAAATCGATTCTTGCCCCTTGCCCCGGGTTGATGGCGATTTGCTTGACAATCGTCGGCATACCGGCGTTGCAGAATTGGGCAAGCAGCGAACTGATCTTCTCCTGCTTTACGGCAATCGCCATATGGAAAGGTAACATCTTGAACTGGACGTGGGGACCGGGTTGGTCGGCCGGTAGGAACGTTCCGTTGTCGTCGACGAATCGGAAAGCTTCCAGCGACGCTCTCGCCGCGGCGCTGCCGGGAAAGACGGGCCCCATGCCGGGTCTCGCTTGCGGTCCCAGGCCGGCGGCCTCGTTCATGCCCCCCGGTTCCCGGGGACCGATTTCCATGCCGTCCATGCCGTCCATGCCCATACCTTCGGCGCCCATGCCGCCGCCGGGAGTCGATCCCGCGAGGCTGGCTCCCGTGAGTTTCGACAGCCCGAGACGATCTTGCGACTTCTGCCAGGACTGCATGCAGTCGCGCCCGATTTCCAGGGTGAAAATCCGGGTAATTGCCGCGTTATGGTAACCGACTTTACCCCGATTGGTCTTGCCAATGATCGACAGCAGGTTCTTGTAGATCCAGAGATCGCGCTGAGCCATCCTGACCTCTTCGGAGGTGAGCACTCCCGACTTGCTGGTCAGTTGGTCGAGGATGGTCTTGGGCGAGTTCTCGCCGCTCGACGTGCCTCGGGAAAACGTACGGCCCGTGCCGCTGGCATTCACCAGTTTTCCTTCGGCGTCATACACTTCCCTCGACGCCCCCCAATCGACGGTTCCCTGCAAGTTGCTTTCGCTGGCATCGAAGCCGCCGCCGGCCGACTCTCCCATGCCGCCACCCGGCCGCGGCCGGACTCCAGAAGGCGTCTTGCCTTCTTCCACCGCGGGCAACACCTCTCGGCGCACGTCGACGATGCGGAAAAGAACATCGCGAGCGATTTCGGGCAGGTGGTCCTGATACGTCTCGCGCCAGTCGTCCTTGATCTCGGCGTCCAACCCCTTGTCTTTGGTGAGCTTCACCATGTAGGCGTTGAAGGCGTCGCCCAAGCGTTCTTTAGGCCATTGATTGACCTTCTGTTGTTCCGCGAAGTGATACGTCCAGGTTTCCCAGACGTTGTCGCTCAGCTTCTCGCGTTCCGCCGTCAATTGGCGGATCGTCTCTTCTTTGGTTTTGACGTTCGCTTGGACTTTGGTGAAATCGCCATCGAGCTTTTTCGTTCGAGTGGTCAGTACGGAAGCCATTGAGGAAGTAGACAGCCACCATACGACCAGACCCAACAGGGCGGTCAACCCGATCAGGAACCAGAAGTGGTGTCGTTTGATGATGTCCACGAAGTCTTGCATTTTATCCATGGTCGGAGTACCTCTTCGTACTCGTGCATCGGTGTTCGTAAAGGAATCGAACGTGTAAGTAACGAATGCCCCGCCGGCGATCACTCGCTTGGGCGTCCGGGCCGGAGGTCATACCTCGTTTTCCGCCTTCCTGAGGTCTTGGACTTCCTGTTCCGCCTTCTTCTTTTCCGCTCGCTTGGCCGGAGTTACCGGCTGCCAGCACAACTGGATCACAAAGCTGAACTTGCGGAGAATGAGTCCTTCCGATTCTTTCTCGGCTCCTCCGGTTGGCGTTCGGCCGCCGCCGACGCCCTCCATCATCCCCGCGCCCATACCCATCCGACCTTCCGATCTGCCGGTGGACTCGGCGCCAACGTTGGGATCGTCCACCTTCACTTCAATGATCGTCGTGGGGTTCAGAAGCATCGGGTAACCGATCCCCAAGTCGCCAATGGGGATCGTTTCCTCTTCACCTTCGACGTTGGTGAGGGTGATTTCGTTCCTTCTCAACTGCTTTACCAACTGTTCAAAGACGTAATACGCGCCTTTTTCCGTGGCTCTGGCATTCTGGTTGTTGTGGTAGTGGTAACCACTGATCTGGATGACCCATCCCCCGCCCGACGGTCCGTCCGTCACGGTCCCCTCGGCTCCCGTGGCCTCGTCGGGGGCGGGCGCCGGGCTGGCCGTTTGCTCGGGATCGTAGATCTCTTGGGTCTGCGTGGCCGCGTACCAGACGGCCAGATCCGGCACGTGCTGCGCCTCAATGGAATCGATGTGCAGTTCCTTTCGCTGCATGACTCTGGCCGCGTCGGGCTGCTCCGCTACGACTTCTTCTCCCTCGACGGGCGCTTCCCGGGGAAGGCACTGATTGATCGCACTGTACAACTCCGCCCACAGAACTTGTTCCTGGGCGCCGCTGACCATCAGCTTGCCGTGGACATCCAACGCCTCGAACGCCGTCTCCTCGGCGGCCCTCTTCGTGTCCAGAGTCGCCGCGGCCGTGACGACGGCCCCCACCTTCAGCTCGGCGGCCTTCCACTTCTCCTCGTCGACCGTTTCGACGGCGCGTGAGAAACTCGCGTAACTGATCGTGCAGGCCAACAGCAACGTTGCCGCCGAGGCAAGCGCCCAGGGCTTCTTCTGGCGTATCAACCGCGCGTCGGCCATCGACCGGGGCAACATGTTGGTGCGCATCTTGCCCAGGTCCAACCCCTGTACGGCAAGACCGTAACAGACGCCGAACCCCATGATGTTTCCGGCAAACGCCGGCGCCGTGACAACCTCCGGGCCCACCAGGCCGCGGAACGTCTCGACCCGCTTGACGTCGTAGCCGAGGCTCTTGGCCAGGTAACCCTGCAAACCGGGTAGCTTCATGACGTTGCCCAGCGCCACCAGCCGCCCGATCTTCGCCTTGCGGTCCAAACTGCAGAAGAAACCGATCGAACGCTGCACCTCGGTCACCAGATCGTTGAATACCGGCCGCATCGCCTGGAACACGGCTTTCGGATCCTGCGCTTGCGTGGCGTTGCGTTTGAGGTGTTCGGCCTTGGCGAACGTGAGCTTGAGTTCCTTCGTCAGGGCCTTGGTGAAATGATTGCCGCCCAGGGGGATGCTCCGCTGCCAGACCCGGTATCCGTTGGTCACCACCAAATCCGTGGCGTCGGTCCCCAGCGACATGATGACGGTCGATTCGGGCGGGTCGTCCGGATCGTATTCGTCGGCCGAGGGAAGATTGTGCAACTGGTCGAAGAGCAGGTAGTTGTACAACGCCAGCGGGGTCAACTGGACCAGGTCCATCTCGATGCCCGCGTTCTGAAACGGCCGCAGCGCCCGATGCAATTGATCGAGCTTCATCGCGAACAGGCCGATCTCCGTGTCCAGCGCGAAACCCTCCTCTTCGCTCCCCACGCCCATCTGCTGGTATTCGAATTTGACATCTTCCAGCGCGAAGGGGATCTGCTGCTTGGCCTCGTAGCGGACAATGTCCGGGATCTTCTTCGATTCGACCGGCGGCAATTTGATGAATCGGGCCAGCGCGTTCTGGCCGGAAACGGAGACCGCGATCCGATTACCCCGCACGTCGTTGCGAGAGAGAAATTGCTGAAGTGCCTCGGCAATCAACTCGGCCGGGTCGGCACCCGGTTGTGTGAGAATCTTCGGATACTCGATGTAGTCGAAGGCCTCGGCCACAATCCGATCGTCGGCCTCGTCGTGCAAGCGGCATCGAAGGGCCTTGAATGCACACTGTCCAACGTCAATCGCCCATATCGCGTCACCGCGCGCCATTGTCTCACCCCCTCACTACTGTTCCAGATTCTTGCCGCTGTAGAAAGTGGTCTATTGAAATAGAACAGCAACCGCAACGGAAGAATCACCGCGAGAAAAGGAAGCCCAGCAGAGTAGCTATCGTCTTTACCTAATCTATCGCAACATGGGGGTCCGTGTCAATTATATGCTTCGAGGAAGGGGAAAAGAGACCGAACCCGTCGTTCGGGGGGCGGCACGTTTCCCTTAGGCGTTGAGGGCAACGCTCGACCGTTCAGCCCGGGCATTTGTGCCCCGAGTTTCATGGCACGATCGTGCCCTTTCCCCCCCCAAGTCCTGGCACGAGCGCCCGGGCTAAACGTCCTGGGAATCGGCAAATCATCCATCGGCGGTCGATGAATGCCCAAAAAGCCGCCGCGGGGCCCATGCGATGGCCACGGTCCGCATCTCGACGTGGCGTGGCCTCTCGGCTATGGTGGACAGGTTGGAATTTGGGATTCAATGGAGCTGGCATCGCAATTACCCCCACTGAAGTGGGTGACTACAGGCTGCCGAGGATGAAACTTACCCAACTCACCACCCTTTTGCCCTGCCAAAGCCTCGAAGACCTGACGCTCGACCGAGCCGAAGACGAAGCAGGGCAGATACTCGGGGCCTGGTCGACCCTCTGGCACCCGGCCTTGCTCGCCGCGGCACGCTGCCTGCCCATCTGGAGCAGGGCGGAATACCCACCCGAAGAACCCGCCGGCGCCCTGGTCATCGTTCCCGAGTGTTGCGAGTCGCTGGTACCGGAAGATTGGTTTGACAAGGCCGAAAGCGCCGGGGCACTCGTCCTTCGACATCTTCCCAACCGCCCGGCCATGATCGCCGCCGCCCTGGAGCGGCTGGCCGAGGACCCCGCGCACGACCTTGGCAGACTGCCGGACGACTTGGCGGCGAATTTCCTGGCGATGGGTTTCTGTCATTTTCAGGTCGAGTTGCTCACCCGCCAGCTTCGCTACATGAGCAATCTCGACGAATCGCAGATGCAGATCGTGGCATTGGATGCGGCCGATGCCGCGTTGGCCGGCGACAAGGAAGCGGCCGATGAGCATCTCCGCAGCGGTTTCGATCTGCTGACCGAGGCGCGCGAGTATTTCTATCCGGTCGAGGCCTCGCTGCTGGACCTCACGCTTCTGGCCCCCACCACGTTGGGGACCGCTCTGGCCCGCCAGTTGGCTGCGGCCGGGCCGAGCAACTTGCTGCTCTCGGGCGATCTGGCCGAGCGGATGGCGACAAGCCAGCCGGAGACGGCCGCAGCGCTTCGCGGAGCTTTGGAGCGGGGAGAGGCGGCGATTATCGGCGGCGAGTTCGACGAGTCGGAGCTTCCCCTACTGCCCCCCGAAGCGATGCGGCGCCAGTTGCTCAAGGGGGCCCGGGTCTACCGGGATCTCTTCGGCCGGCAACCCGGAATTTTCGGCCGGCGGCGTTTCGGACTCACGCCCGTATTGCCACAAATCCTGGCTCAACTCGGCTTCGACGGTGCCTTCCACGTGACACTGGACGACGGGCGGTTTCCCGTGGGCAATCAGAGCAAGATCCGCTGGAAAGGTGTCGATGGAACGGTCGTCGAGGGGCTCAGCCGGTTGCCGCAGGATGCCTCGAAGGCGGCCACCTTTCTCGCCATGCCGGAGAAACTGGGCGAAGCGCTCGACCTGGACCACACCGCTTCGCTCATCTTTGCCCATTGGCCGGGATGTGAGAGCCCGTGGTACGACGATCTGCGGCGGGTGGCCGCTTACGTGCCCGTGTTGGGTAAATTCGTGCCGATCGACCAGTACTTCGACGACACTCGCCTGGCCGGCCAGACAACCCAGCACAAGGCCGACCAGTACCGCTCGCCCTACCTCGCTCAGGCTGTGTCGGCCGAGCGCCGGGACCCCATCTCCTGCTGGGTACGGTATTTCGGGCGTCAGGCGGCCATCGAGACCCTGCAAACCACCGCGACCCTCGTGCGCATCGTTGATCCGGTCCAGGAAATGCCCAGCGGCGACAACCCGTTGCCCGACAGCGACGAGATCGGGCAACTGGCCGATCAAGCGACCGCTGCCCGTGCCGCGGAGACCGCGCCGGACGGTGAAATCGACGAGGAATTGGATCGGCGGCTGGCCGCGCGGTTGGCAACCACGTTGGATCAATTGGCCGACGCGCTACCCGGGGGTGCGTCTCCAGAACAGAAGGGATACGTGTCGATCAACCCGTGCGGTTTTCCTCGCCGCGTCTGTCTGCCGAGCGGCGAACTGGAATCACTCCCCGCGGTCGAGGGTCCCATCCGAGCGGTCGGTCCGACCGAGGTGATCGTCGATACCCCCGCGATGGGTTTCTCTTGGGTGGGCCCGGGCCAACAACCATGTTACGCGCCGCGGGATGACGACCCGGCGCACTTGGGTACCGCGAAGAAGAAAAGCGCCCGGCTCTGGGGTTGGGGAAAGAAACCGAAAGAAGAGCCCCCGCTGGCCGAGGAAAACGTGCTGCGAAACGAATTCTTCGAGGTCCGTTTCGATCCACACACCGGGGCGATTCGCTCGCTGGACGACTACCGCACCCGGGGCAACCGGCTGGCCCAGCAGATTGCCTTCCGGATGCCCCCGTCGGGCCGGTCGGATGATCGGGCCGCGGATCCGGAGCATCGCTATTCGATTATGACTGCCGACGAAATCACCGTGACGTCGACCGGACCCGTTCGAGGCGAGATGGTCGCGCGGGGTCGGTTGGTCGACCGCCAGTGCCGACGTTTGGCCGGTTTTCAGCAGACGACTCGGCTGTGGCGAGGCCGGCGGATCCTGGAGATCGAGATCGAGTTGGACGTCGATCAACTTCCCGGCGCCAACCCCTGGGATTCCTATTACGCGGTGCGTTGGGCATGGGCCGACGCCACAGTCGATCTCTTCCGCGATGTCAACGGCATCACCCGGCCGACGGACATCGACCGGTTCGAGGCCGGGCGCTTTGTCGACGTGCGCTCCGGAAAGCAACGCACGACGATTCTCACCGCGGGGTTGCCGTTTCACCGCCGGTTCGGTTTGCGGAAACTCGACAGCCTGCTGGCGGTTCGCGGCGAAACGGCCCGCCATTTCCGCCTGGGTATCGGCATCGACTTGCAGCACCCGATGCCCTCGGCCGTCGAGATGCTGACCCCGCCGACCCACGTCATCCGGACGACCGCACCGCCGCAAGGCGGCACCGGGTGGCTTTTTCACATCGACTCCAAGAACGTCATGGCCACGTCCTGGGAACCGATCGTTGCCGAGGATGCCACGACAGTGCGGGGATTTCGTGTTGGGCTCCTTGAGACGGAGGGCCGCCGGGTGCGGGTCGGGCTGCGGGCGATGAAGACGATCGGCTCGGCACGGAAACAGAATCTCGGCGGGCAGCCGATCGACGAAGAACTCATGATTGCCGGTGATCGCGTGACCCTGGAACTCGGTGCGCATGAATGGACGTTCCTCGAAGCGGAATTCGAGGGCTAGTACCCATGATCGTCACCATCGACGGACCCGCCGGAGCCGGAAAGAGCACGGTCGCCCGTGCGCTGGCCGACCGGCTGGGGTTTGGCTTTCTCGATACGGGCGCCATGTACCGGGCGGTTGCCTTGGCGGGCTTGCGGCGGGGAGTCGATTGGGACCGCCAGGAGCCGTTGGCCGAATTAGCCGGTCGGATGACCCTGCAAATCGAGGACCGGAAGCTCTTGCTCGACGGCGAGGACGTGACCGAGGCGGTTCGCGACTCGGAGGTGACCGCCGCGACCCGCCACGCGGCCGACAACCCCCAGGTACGATGCCGGTTGGTCGAGTTGCAGCGGCGGATTGCCGGTCGGGGCAACTTCGTTACCGAAGGCCGGGATCAAGGAACCGTGGTCTTTCCCCAAGCCGCCTGCAAGATCTTTCTTACCGCCAGTGCCCACCAGCGAGCAAGCCGCCGGCTTGCCGACCTTCAGGCTCAGGGCGAAACGACAACATTGGATCGCGTCCTGGCCGATCAGCAACGTCGCGATCGGGAGGATCGCGATCGGGCAGTGGGGGCATTGAAACCGGCTGAAGACGCCGTGGAAGTGAATACCGACGGCATGACCTTGGATCAAGTTGTCGATCACCTGGAGTCGCTCGTGAGGAAACGGGCGTAGCTGGACGGGCAAGAATTCAGTCATCTTGGCAAGAGGAGCAACCCCCCGCGATGCCCACCCGTTCTGCTGTCCGACGCTGTTGGTACTGGTTCGTCGTTTGGGCCGTGCGCGTGGCCGGCGTGATTCTGTATCGCGTTCGCCACACGGGCATTGAAAACATCCCTGCCACCGGCGCGGTGCTACTGGTGAGCAATCACCAGAGCCACTTCGATCCGCCCTTGATCGCCATCGGTTCCCGTCGACAGATGAACTTTCTTGCCCGGCGAACACTGTTCGATTTCGGACCGTTCGGCAAACTCATTGCATCGCTGGACGCGATTGCCATCGATCGCCAGGGGATCGGGTTGTCGGGGATCAAGGAGTCGTTGCGTCGTTTGAAGCGGGGGGAGATGCTGCTGCTCTTTCCGGAGGGAACACGCACGGCGGACGGGCGAATGGCTCCGTTCATGCCCGGCTTCACCTCCCTGGCCGTGCGCAGTCGCGCCGCCATCGTGCCGGTGGCCATCGAGGGAGCCTATCAGGCGTGGCCGCGCCACTTGAAGTTCCCCCGCGGCGGGCGGGTCCGGGTCCACTACGGACCGCCGATTACGCCGGAGGTGGTGGCCGGGATGGACGACCGCGCACTGCTGGCGCTGATCGAGCAGCGGGTGGGTGAAAATCATCGGCTGCTGCGGCATCACCCTCAGTTTGCCGCCGCGCGATGACCGAGAAGCGGTCCTTTCGGGGGGGTGTGATGTCTCGGTGCCAGGAAATTCATGGCGGAAGTTCGCCAGGCCGCAATTGTGAGGTGGTCTCTGCTTTGCTATATTTACTGGATTGTGGATCGACCGATGGAAATCTCCCCGACGTAGGGGGGACGGTCCCGAGGAGTCAACTCTAACCAATGGTGAGGGCGGGAGATACGCTTCGCCGCGGCACAAACGGCCGCGGGCTCGGCGATTCGACTGCTTTCGACGCTCGTAGCGAGCTGGGGAGAAAATGGTCAACCGGAACCTGATTCGAGGGCTGGACCTCAACGAAGAAGAGTGGCTGAGCGAACTCAACGAAGCGATGGAGGGGACCCCGCCCGAGGAAATCGATTGGGGAGGCGGCGATATTGCCGTCAACCAGATCGTCGAAGGAAAAATCATTCGTGTCGAAGGCGACCACGTGCTGGTCGATGTCGGTTATAAAAGCGAAGGCGTCATTCTTCGCCGAGAGTGGGACGATTCGGAGACCGAGCCGGAAGCCGGCCAACTTGTCAAGGTCCTGGTCGAAGACGTCGAAAACGTTGCCGGTCAGGTCGACGAATCGCGGGGGATGATCAGTCTCAGCAAGCGGAAGGCTGAGAAGATCGAGGCCTGGATCAAGGTGATGGAACGGGTCAAGGAAGGCGACGTCGTCACCGGAAAGGCCACGCGAAAAATCAAGGGCGGTCTGCTGGTCGACATCGGCGTCAATGTGTTCCTCCCGGCCAGTCAGGTCGACATTCGTCGCCCGGCCGACATCGGCGACTACATCGGCCGAACGATCCAGTGCCTGGTGCTGAAGATCGACGAAACCCGACGCAATATCGTGGTCAGCCGTCGGGCACTGATCGAAGCCCAGCGGGAAGAAGAAAAAGAACTGCTCTTGGCCGTGTTGGAAGTGGGCAAGCTCCGCAAGGGCGTGGTCAAGAACATCGCCGAATTCGGCGCCTTTGTCGACCTCGGCGGCATCGACGGCCTGCTGCACATCACCGACATGAGTTGGGGTCGGGTCAATCACCCCTCGGAAATGGTTTCCATCGACGAGGAAATCAAAGTCCAGATTCTCCATATCGACTACGACAAGGAGAAAATCGCCCTGGGCTTGAAGCAGAAGACCCCCAGCCCCTGGGAGAATATCGGAGACAAATATCCGGTCGGCAGTCGGATCAATGGCTCGGTTGTCAACGTGATGACGTATGGCGCCTTCGTCAAGCTCGAAGAGGGAATCGAAGGGTTGGTCCACATCAGCGAGATGTCCTGGACCAAGCGCATCAGCCATCCCAGCGAACTGGTGCAGATCGACGATGAAATCGACGTCGTCGTTTTGGGCATCAACAAAGAGAAGCAAGAGATTTCGCTCGGGATGAAGCAGGCCCTGGAGAATCCCTGGGATCGCGTCGCCGAACACTATCCGCCGGGCAGCATGGTCAGCGGAACGGTTCGCAACCTGACCAACTACGGCGCGTTCATCGAGATCGAGGAAGGGATCGACGGCCTGTTGCACGTCAGCGACATGTCCTGGACCCGCAAGATCAGCCATCCCAGCGAGATGGTCGAAAAGGCAGCTCGGGTCGAATGCAAGGTGCTGTCGGTCGATCAGGGCCGGCGGCGAATTGCCCTGGGACTCAAGCAACTTAACGAAGATCCTTGGGTCAACGATATCCCCAACAAGTATCAACCCGGGCAGATTGTCCACGGTACGGTGACCAAGCTGACGAACTTTGGCGTGTTTGTCGGTCTGGAGAACGGACTCGAAGGCTTGTTGCACATCTCGGAACTTGCCGACCACAAAGTCGAGAATCCCGAGGAAGTGGTCCAGGTCGGCGAGGAAATCGAAGTGAAGATCCTCCGCGTCGACTCCGACGAGCGCAAAATCGGCCTCTCACGCAAACGCGTGGAATGGGCCGAGGAAGCGGAAGCCGAGGCGGCTGCCGCGGAAACGTCTGGTGCGCCTTCGACCGGCAGCGCGCCGTCCCGCGAACTCAAAGGCGGGGTAGGCGATAGCTCCGGCCCGCTGATCCAGGCCCCGCAGGCCATCGAACCGGAACCTTCCGTCGCCGAAACGGCGCCTGCCGAAGCGGAGACGCCGGAAGCCGAGGCCGTTGAAGCGGAGACTTCGGAAGCGGAGGTAGTCGAAGCGGAGACGCCGGAAGCGGAGGCTGTTGAAGCGGAGACGCCGGAAGCAGAGGCGGTCGAAGCGGAAGCGCCGGAAGCAGAGGCTGTCGAAGCGGTCGAAACGGAACAACCGGTGCAGCCGGACACCCCGGCCGCTGGTTAGCCGTATCCTCGGCGTCCCGACGTTAGAGAATCTCTCCAGACCCCGCCGCTTTTACATCGGCGGGGTCTTTTTTTCGGCACGGTCGGAAGGGCACTTAAATTCGCCCCATCTTGTCGGTTTTCCGCTTCCTTGCAGAATGCGTGCCGCGGACGCCGATAGTCTCATCACGGGAAAGTTTGCCATCTCCACCCCTGACCGCACGCATACGCATGAACCAAACACGACGCAAGCCTTCCGCATCCGTCCAGTCTCCGTTGGAGACCTACCTGCGGGAGATCAACGAAACCAGCTTGCTCTCGGCCACCGACGAGCAGGATCTGGCGGTCGCCATCGGGAACGGCGACAGTCAGGCGCGCGATCGCATGGTTCGGGCAAATCTGCGCCTGGTGGTGAATATCGCCCGCGGCTACACGGGCAAAGGGCTTGGGTTGCAGGATCTCATCGAAGAAGGCAATCTCGGACTGCTCCGGGCCGTCGAAGGATTCGATCCGGCCATGGGAACCCGATTCTCGACCTACGCCAGCTATTGGATCAAACAGTCGATCAAACGCGCGCTGATCAACACGGCCAAGACGATCCGCATCCCCGCCTACATGGTCGAATTGCTCTCCAAATGGCGGCGGGCCAGCACCCGGCTCAGCGAAGAATTAGGGCGAACCCCCACGCCCGAGGAAATCGCTCGGGTGTTGGGCCTGCCGAAGAAAAAACTGCCGATCATCAAGAAAGCCATCCGCATCTATAATCTCACGCCGCAAACCGATCAGGCCGAGGCCGGCTGGTCGCTGGGTGAGATGATCATGGACGATCGGGTGCAAAACCCCGAAGACGAACTTCTCGAGAACGACAACCTCCGCCACGTCCTGGGACAGCTCGACGTGATGGACCAGCGCGAGGCGACCGTCTTGCGATTGCGGTTCGGACTCAACGACAACGAGCCCCGCACGCTCAAAGAGATCGGCGAGACGCTCGGCCTCACCCGCGAACGGGTCCGCCAGATCGAAACCGAAGCGCTGGCCAAACTGGCCGAAAGCCTCGACGTCCACGCCGAGTAGGCGACTAGTCCTTGAAAAACTCTCCCGTCGGATCCCCGCCCTCGCGGGTGATGAGGAACATGTAGAGCGCCGGGTCGATATCGGTGCTGACCGACTGCACGTTGGCGTCGACGAACAGATGGTTGACCGCGCCCGGGTGATGGCTGCTGGGACCGCGAGTCCCCTGATTCTTGCCCGGCAGATAAGGATCTTCGGCCGGGTCATCGTAATCCCCGTCGAGGTAAGTCTTGAAGGCCGGGCTCAAGCCGCTTTCTCTTCCGTACTTCAAGTCGAAGCCGGTGGGAGCGTAATAGCTCACGGAAACGGATGTGGGGAGTTCAACCGTCACGTTCGGCGGCAGTCCGACCAAGGTCGCTTCGGCGCCGACCGGCCATCGGGCGACAACCGGCTCGGCGGTTTCGGCCACCATGATCGTTCGGCTCGTACCGTCGCGCTTGAAGTCCGCCGGCTTGTGGGCCGAGTCCGGATACATCGCCCCGTCGGGATGATAGCCAGATTTACCGGGCAGATACTTCGGCACCTCGGGCACCGCCGTGCTGACCGACAGGCTTTCCCAGTGCGTGGCTCCCATCGCCTTGTAATTGGTGATCGCGCCGGATCGAGTCCGCGGATCGGCGAACATGGGTCCGTCGTAGCTGGGACACAACAGCCCGAGGAAGTGCGTATCCGACAGGAGTCGCACGACAGGGTTCCATGTATCGCCCGGAGCGTCCGTCTGAATGTCGATCATGTCGTACAGCGGCTTCAATTCCATTTCGGGCAATACCTGTACTTTCCAACTCCATCCATCGACCGCCGTAATTCGGCCACTTGCGTCCCGCGTGACTTGGCTGGCCGACGGAAATGTCCGCTGCCGGCTGGCATAGTTGTGGAACGCCGTGCCCAGTTGCTTCATGTAGTTGTTACACCGCGCGCGCCGTCCCGCTTCGCGGACCGTCTGCACCGCCGGCAAAAGCACGGCAATGAGGACACCGATGACCAAGATGACGACAATCACCTCGACCAAAGTGAGGCCGAGGCGCGTCGATCGGGGACCGTGCATGACAGGACTCCTCCGTCGAGGCGGAAACGGGGTCTCGGTCGTCAAGACGTCGGCAAGTCGGATGCCCGACTTGAATTCGGGCTGGCGTTTCCCGGTCGCACTACATGAAGTATTGACGAATCGTGGATTTGTCGCAAGTGATTTGTTTCACGGATTCGTCTGAACTCCCGCAAGTTCGGCTACGGACCGTAGATCCGGCGCATGTCGGGGCGCTCGGTGCAGTAGTAGTGGACCCAGATGTAGAGGTGGCTGAAGGCGGCGGCGGTGAGGCCGGCGATCGAGGAGAGGCCCACGGCCGGTGCCCAGAGCAGGAGGAACCCGTAGACGTACATGCCGTTGTCGGTCCAGCGGAAGATTCCCCGGCGGACCAGCGGCAGCGTGCGGTAGGCCGGATCAAAATGGTCGATCCCCAGCGCCCGGCGGAAGCCGAAATAGCGGACAACCGAGTAGAATAAATAGGCGGCCGGGAGCAACAGCAGCACGCCCGCCGGCACCATCACCCCGGCGGGCAGCCCAACCGTGCCGCGATTGGCGATCGACAGGGCGACGATGAGGATCGGGCGCGAGAGAATCAGCACGGCGAAACCGGCGGCATACAGGGCGAACGCGGCATGGCCGAACAGGCGGGTCAGCGTGGCGCGGTGAAGTTGCAGCCGCCAGCACAACCACACGTAGACCTGATGGATCACCGTAACACCGACCAGCGACCAGAACCACACGCCGGTCGTTATCCCCAGCCATCCACCCTGAGAGAAGCCCGGCAGTCGGGTCGCGGCCGTCGCGGCGGCCAACAGCACGGCCAGCAAGACGGCATGGACCGCCTGTCGTTCAAAGATTGTGGACGAGTGGGACATCGTTTGGTCCGGGTCGCGCGAGCTTGCGGACTGCTCGTGTTGAAGAATCGGTAACCACCTTGGCCAGATGATACGGTGGGGACCGACGGCTGTCAAACGGCGGCGGCACGGGTGGGTTGATAAACTGGGGCCGTTGCGATAACGTAAAGGTAAAGGTGGCGTGAAGGAGAGACAGCGATGAAGTGGCGATTGAGGACGCGGAATCGGTTGCGACACGTTCGAGCATGGGGCCTATTTGCCGCCGCCGGGGCCTGCTTTGCCATGGCCGGCCCGGCTCCGTCGCTGGCCGAACCGTGGATCGAGGTGCTGCCGATCGCGGGGGTGCCGGGCGTGGATTTCTACATCGATCCGTTGTTCGACAACGATCCGGCCCCCGGTCGATCGCGAGACTATCTTGGCGGCGATCGCGCCTACGACGGCCACAAGGGAACCGACATGGGGGTGCCCCGTTTCACGGAAATGGACATCGGCGTCCCTGTCGTCGCCGTGGCGCCGGGACGCGTGGCCGGGGTTGTCGACGGCCGCTTCGATCGCGAGACGGTCAACCAGAAGCATCGACCGGGTAACTACGTGAAAATCGACCACGGCGGCGGCCGCGTCACGCGTTACGGCCATCTGCGGAAGGGCTCGATGCTGGTCCGCGTCGGCCAGGTGGTCCGAACGGGTCAGCAGATCGCCCTGGTGGGTAGCTCGGGCGATTCGGCGTGGCCCCATCTGCACTTCGAGTGTATCGAAAACGGCCGCTACATCGACCCCTTTCAAGGACCCGGAAATCCGGCCGCCTCACGCTGGGTTGAACAGCCCAAGGACCAATATCCGCCGGTGATCGTCGACGCCGGGTTTTTCGTCGAGGGCAAGGGGCCGCCGCAACCCACGCCCCGGCTTCCTTGTGTCCGTGTGGGAACTCGAGACATCAAATGCTGGCTGGTCGGTTTGAATCAACAATCGGGCCATACCCGCCGGTGGCAGTTGATCGGACCCACGGGAAAGGAATTGTGGGCGTGGGATCAATCGGTGGAAGACGAGTTCAACGTTTCCTATTCGTGGTGGCAATTGGGCGAGGCGCCGTTTTCGCCGGGGCGGTGGACCGTGCGGATACGGAAGGACGGCGGCCCCGTGGCGGAGTTCTCCGTGGACGTCGTCTCCGCGCGGTCCGCCGAGCCGAAGAACCGCGCGCCGAGCCGGCCTGACGCGGTGATCATCCCCGCCGCGGCTCGGGCCGATCGGTTCGTTGCCTGCCGAGTGGCGATCCCTGAAGTGATGCCCGATCCGAACCTCGACCGCGTGCGCTATCGCTACGTTTGGTCGCTGGACGATCGGGTGCTTCGCGACGTCGTTTCGGTCACCCACCTCGACTATCTGCCCGCCGGCACGGTCGCGCCGGGCAGTCGCGTGAAATGCGAGGTCTACGCCGGCGACGGGCAGCTCACCAGTGTACCGTTCTCGCGGTACGTTCGCTTCGACGGTTCTCCGGGCCAGACGCGGCCGGACCTGCCGCCCCCCGTGCTGCGTACTTGGACCGACGATTCGGGCGAACACCGGATCCGGGCCGTCTTCGTCGATGCGGCCGAGGGCAACGTGCGGTTGAAGAAATCCGACGGAACGATCCTTACCGTCCCGCTGGACAAGCTGAGCCCGGCCGATCGAGCCTACATTCGCCGCCGCGCGGAGTTGTAGGCAACCGCCGATTTCGATCCGTTTGGCAGCCCGTTGAAGAAGTCGTGTGCCACTGCTTGCTTGCAAGCAGTGCCTCTTTGCCGCGTTTCGTACCCGGATTCACCGCACTGCTTGCAAGCAAGC
>CAYUIQ010000022.1:16164-54322 GCA_964444795.1 uncultured Planctomycetaceae bacterium | reverse complement strand
CCAGGTGGGTCCAAATTCGGCGCCGCCCCCGGTCCGTTTTGGACGCCTATCTCCACGTGGCCCTCACGATAATGCGACGGAGATTGAGGGAGCCTTCGTCTTCGCTGTCGTTGCTGGTGAATGCCAATCGGAACTCTTCCTTGTCGTAGATGGCGTCCCGCTGATCGCCGGCGTCCTTCAGGGCGTCCATGACCATTTGGGCGAACTCGTCTCGCGACGGTGAGTTGGACGGATCTTCGGTGGCGACCATGGATGGGCTCCGAGCATTGGGGGCGGACAGGTGCCCATTGTCCAATCGGGGCTGCGGATAGTCAACCAGCGTCTGGCTATCAAGGGAAGTAGCCGCTATGCTGTGCCTAGCAATCCCTTATCCGTAGGGCCGTCCCCATGCCTTGCCCTCACCACTGGGAAACTCTCGATCAGGACGTCACCTCGCCGGCGGACACCGATCCGCCGGCGGACCGCCCACCGCTGCCACCCGATCAAGAACCGGCGATCGCCATCGCGTTTCAGCAGTGCACGCGGTGCGGCGTGGTGCGGATCTTCGCCGATCAGCGTGCAGCGGTGAATTGAGGCGCACCTACTTGGCATCATTGGGCGCCTTCGCCGGCGTCAGATCCCCTTCTTTCTTCTTCTGCGTGACAAGTCTGACGCGAGAAGCCGTGTTGTCTCCGCGCAGATGAACGGCAAAAGCCTTGCCGTTCGCAAAGACACCCGTCACGAGTCCGTCGCCCTGGCTACCGCCAAAGGACGCGCTCAGCGGATCGGATGGGCGACCTGAGCATCTCACGCGTACGAGGAGGCCTGATTTGCAGGCCGGTCCGTGCTTCGCAACCATCCGTTCTTGAGCGCCCTTGGATGATTGTGTGCCGAAATACCTTGGGCTGATAGGGCGCCTCGACCACGGCCCTGGTGGGGGGTGGTCGTCTGCCCGTTCCAGATTGCCCTCGGCAACCGTTTCTCGGCACGATCTGGGCGCTTCGGAAAACGTGTTCCGATTTGCCTGCGGCCGGCGAGCGTTGGACCGATCAATCGCCCCAGAGGGAGTGTGTCACGAGGGTCCTTTTCTGGGGCGCATCACACAAAAAGAGCCGCCGGATGCCCGACGGCTCTGGAAAGGTCGTACTGATTGCGTTCGCTACTTCCGCCGCCGCCGGATCACCGCGAGTCCCGCCAAGCCAAGCAATAAGAGAATGATACTCGACGGTTCGGGAACAGCCGCGTCGACCCCGTAGAAGACCATCTCCCTGCCGCCCAGGTTTGTGGCATTGGGCATCGTTGCGAGGACTTCCCAACGAACGTACCGGCCGGTCACCTGGGCAAACGTCTCGTAGGCGGCCGCGCCGACGTGATCGAGCGTAATGACCGGGTCGCCGGCGTCGAAGGTTGGATCCATACTGACAATCAACTGAGAGGTCAAGATGCCGTCGACCACCGAACCACGGCCGATGTGCTCCACGCCGGCCAGAGACACGACCTCGCCCAGGTCCAACTCGAGGTAGGTGCCGTCGTTGGCCAGCGGTGCCGACACGGCTCCCGCGCCCCACGATGCATATTGCGTGGCCTCATTGCCGTCGAACAAGTTGTTGCCCGAATAGGTCCCACTCCAGACGTCGGCCGCTCCAAACGCGGCCGCCCCGGCCGTGATCGTCGGGGCGTCCAAGACGACGTGGCCATCTGGAACTTCCGCGTAGAAGCCGATCTCCCTGGCTCCCTGATTCCCGGCGGTTCCCGACGCGTGGGTTCCGGTTACGTCCCAACGGACGTAACGTGCCGTTTGGTCCGGGAACGTGTAGACCAACGGCGTCTGCTGAATCTGGTGCTCGATCGTCACCGTGCCGACGGTCGTGGCAAACGTCGGGTCGTTGCTGAAGATCAATTGCGACCCGGTGATCGAGTCCAGGTAATGGCCGCTACGATTGTCGTGCTCGAAACCGCTGATCCGCGTTTCCTGGCCGAAGTCGAAATCGATGAACGTGTTGGCTCCCTGCCCCGCGCTCGCATAGTGGGTTGCCGGGTTGTTGTCCAGCACGTTGCCCACCAGATACGAGCCATTATAGGCGGCCGCCGCGGCGGTGATTGCCGGATCGGCGATCTGTGCGAAGCGTCCCGACATGTTCAGAAACGCCATTTCCTTCGCGCCTAGGTTCGCGTGGGGAGTCGTGTTTACGTCCCATCGCGCGTACCGGCCGGAATGCGTCGCGCCAAGATCGTACGTCGTGGGGTTCGCCTGGTCGGTATGCGTAATGACAGCTACCGAATTGACCACCGAGAAGTCGCTCACGTCGCTGAACGTCAGTTGCGACTCGGCAATCGCGTCGGCCGAACCGCGGTTGTGATGGTGGAAGTGCGTCAGGTCGGTACTCGTGCCGAAGTCGAATTCGATGAACGTATTCGCGCCCAGGCTAAACGAGGCGTATTGGCTCTGATTATTGTCGTCGAACACGTTGGTCACTGCATACCCGCCACTAAAGGCGTCGCCAGCACCAAAGGCGGTGGCCGCGGCGGTGATCGTCGGATCGAGGTCGATCAAGCCGACACCCATCTTCGCGGCCAGTGCCGGCGTCGTTCCCACCAAACACAATGCGAGCACAATCAGAACGGTTCTCGCGGCTGCAGTCTTCATTGATCGTCTCCCATCGTAAGGTGTCCATGGCCGTTCAAGTCCCGGCGTACGCCGGGGACGAACTCGAACGGCGTATCAGGGATCTCGCGACGATCCGCAGACCGTCCGTACGAGGCCCTATCATACCTCCCCAGTCTACCCACGTTTTACAGTCGAGTGGCCCCGTCGGCTCGGGGAATGCTGAATTCCACTCCGCTGAGGGGGATTCCGGCGGGGTTGCATGGCTGCCGTGGAAACCCGCAGCCGTTGCCCGACTGGACCTGCTACTCTTGGTGCCGCAATGGAGTGCGGGGGCTCACCGGACTGAGAGCCGATCGACCAGAAGAGAATCAGCGGCTTCCAATCAAACCTTGCTTTGATTGGGCGCCTCGATCACGGCCCTGGCGGGGGGTGGTCGTCTACCCGTTTCAAATTGCCCTCGGCGACCGTTTTTCGGCACTTCTTGGGTGCGTCGAAAAACGTGTCCGAGATAGAGGGTCGTTTAATCGGAATCTGCACGTTGCCGGGTGGCATCGACGTAATACGCACCACAGAGTTCCTTGTCGTTGGCGTCCAGCAGCCAGGTTTTCATCTCGACGGAACATCTGGGAAGGTTTACGTCGAAAACCGCCGCTTCATCGGTTGGCCGGACGTCGATAGTCCGATCATAGTCACCGATCTTCAGTCGCGCCTTGGCCACCGGTAGCGCCCGGCAGGCGGGGAATTTCTTGAATTCGCGCTGGGTCGCAGGAAACCCTGCCACCATCGGCGTGGCCGCTTCCTTCGGATAGCGGCGCAACTCGAATCGATAAGTTCCCGGACGCTCGACCTCAAGCATCCACGAACCGTTGACCTTCCTGCCGGCAAAAACGGTCTCTTGCGGGGTGACGTTCGCATTGGTCGTTCTTCTCCGCCATTCGAAGCAGGTCAGCCGGCTTGGGTTCTCCGCGTCGGAGCCGATCACGATCCGGGCGTAGTCGCCGACCACCGGTTCAACGGACTTCCACCACCTCGTATAGTGCTTGCGCATTTCCACAACGATCTCGGGATTCTGGGCGGCGACGTCGCGCGTCTGCCCGGGATCTGTTGCGATGTTGTAGAGTTCCTTGTCGTGGACCAGTCGCCACTTGTCCCACAGCACGGCCGCCTGGCCACGTTGCGGATAATCGAGCGGAGACCACTGCACGACGAGCATCCGATCCGGCAGCGACTTGGCATCGCCGCGAAGAAGTCCGATGATGCTCGTGCCGTCAAAACGGTTGCGGTTCTCTCTTTCAACTCGAAGGCCGCAGAGGTCGATCAAAGTGGGTGCCAGATCCTGGATCTGGGTCAAAGCACCGATGTCGCGAGGTTCTCCAAGGTCGCCCCGGGGCCAACGAATGAAGCACGGCACACGGTGCCCGCCCTCGTAATACTGCCCCTTCCTCCCACGCATCCCCGAATTGTACACTCGCACTCCCGCAGTGCCACCGTTGTCGGTCATGTAGATCAGGATCGTGTTCTTCGCCAGATCCGCTTCATCGAGAAACGCCATGACCCGGCCCATGTTTTCGTCGATGTTGGCGATCATGCCGAAGAATTCCGCAGGCAAGTTCTCCGTGCCGCGGAAGCGATCGGAGTACTTCTTGGCGACGTAGTACGGCCCGTGCGGGGCATTGGTTGGAAGATAGCAGAAGAACGGCACGTCCTTGTCACGGCAGCGCCGCATGAACTCCATGGCGTGATCGAACCACACGTCGGTGCAGTAGCCCTTATCTTGTTGCCACGTCCCGTCGAGGTGCCGATAGTGGTCGTCGAAGTTGTCGTTCTGCCAGTAGTCGGGCGTCTGATGGGTGGCTGCCCCGCCGAACGTGACGGACTCATCCAAGCCCTTTTCTTGCGGCCGGTAGGGATAGTTGTCGCCCAGGTGCCACTTGCCGAAATGCCCCGTTCGATATCCGTTGGCCTTGAACATGTCGGCCATGGTTGGCACGTCGCGGCGAATCATTTCATGGCCATAGGCCCACGACCACGCACCGTTGTGCATCGCGTCGCGTCCGGTGAGCAGCTGCCCTCGCGTCGGAGTGCAGACAGGCGCACTGTGGAAGTCAGTCAGGCGAATGCTCTGCATATGCAACCGGTCAAGATGCGGCGTCTTCAGTACGGGGTTGCCGTGACACGACAGATCGCCGTAGCCCTGGTCGTCGGTCAGCACGATCAACACGTTCGGCCTGCCTGTCGGTGCTGCCGCCCTCACTGCCTCTGGGCAGGGGTTCACCCAAGCGGCAGCGGTCAGCAACATCATGGCTGCCAAAGAGCGATATTCTACGCAAGCGAGTTGCATTTGTGGTCAACCTCTGGCCTCGGTTGCAGCGTTACGACGACGTCATGCCTCATTATCGGCAGGCCCCCATTGTAGTGATGTTCGCTACGGTGTCAAAAACGTTGGGAACCTCGGGCGCCTCGATCACGGGCCTGGTGGGGGGTGGTCGTCTACCCGTTCCAGATTGCCCGCAGTGACCGTTTCTCGCGACGGATCCGATGCACCGATAAACGTGTCTCGTTTGGGGTCGTTTTCTCGGGCGCTATCGCCATTGAACGGGGGAGGCAGCGGCAAGCCTCGCCGCGGTAACCTTCGTTCATCCGGCTGGCGACCGACTCAGCAGCCGCCGGCCCGCTTCCAAATACGAACCCACGAACGGGTCAGCTTCTCAATTGGCTTCGCGAGAACTCGCTGAGGAAAGTGGACAGCAATTGCGGACCAGGAAGACTTTGGTCCAGATCGCTGGGGTGCCGTTCTGCCCAGGCGAGAACGTCGACCAGGGGAATCGCTTGCGGTGTGGCGAGGATGCCCCGCCCCTTTAGGCGGAACAGGACGGAGGAAACCCGGGCCGGCATCAAAACCCGCTCGATCTCTTGTCCCGACTCGCTGCAATGCGATGGCAACGAGGCGACCATGTGCTCCCGGCACACGGCGGGCCGATCCGTGTAGATCGCACACTGTCCCTCCTCCAGAAATGGACAGGCGATCTCTTCCGCCAGGTAAGCCGTCGCCAACTCGTCACCGACTTGGAGATGCCCAGCTTTCATCCGCTCAGCCATTCTATCCAGGATGCCACCTCGGCTGAGGCGTTCCAGGGCACGCGCGAATCGCTCTCGGACGGTTTGCTGCTTCTTCGATGGCATAGCATCGACGCACCTGGCCAGATGGACTGCCTCCGACGGAGCAACAGGCACCGGCAACCGGCAGCAGGCGGCGCAGCCCGCTTGACATGATATCGCCTTCCCCCTCGCCGCGAGCATCCTCGCCGTGAGGCCCACCAGAGCGTCGGCCAACGAATACAGAACTGGCAGCAGATCCGCCAGATGTACGGCTCCCTTCGGCACACGCACGCGCCCGCGCAGCTCTTCTTCCAGAATATCAAGCACGATCTCGCAATCCGCCCACCGCTCATCGTGCGGAGTTGTCATGGCCAACGCGCTCACTGAGAGACATCCTGCGGAAAACGTCCCGATACTCGGGACACCACCATTTGAAGGAAACCGTCCGCGGCCGTCAACCGCCGTCGGATTGGGGCTCTTTGTCGTCGAGAAGGCATGAAGATTGCCGTCCCCGGCCAAGAAGGCGAGTTGGCGGCGGAGACCGACAAGGTTGCCGCGCACTTCACCGTGACCGTGCCGCCGTACGCGCAGCCACGAACCTATGGCGTACCGTTGCCGGTGGCGCAACGGGCCTCGTTTGCGACGTCCACAACTGAAACGTGGTCAGCAAGTGCGTTAGCCGCCTTTGTTTGCCACCAGATCCCAGTGGGCTTGGACATTCCCCCCCGGTTTTCCGGTCTTGTGGTCCGTCACGATGTAGTTCCAAGTGATCTTGCCATAATTGAAGGACACCTCCTCCAACGGCAGGGACTCGCCGCCTTGGGCGCTGCCCCCGGGCCGAACACTCGCAACAATCACATCGGTCATCAGGTACTCCATGTACTTCTCCTTGTTCTCCGACGCACGGCAAAGCTCCACCTTGACGTTCGCAACGTGCTTGCCGTTGCAGCAGAACAAGTTCAGCTTCGCGCTCGCTTTGTCCAAGGTCTTGACGATGGAGAAATCCTGGTGATCGCAGCGTTCGGCACTCCGGCCACCGCCGCTGCTGGACGATCCGCTGGCGGGCTGGCTCACGCCGTGGCTGTAGGAAAGGATTTCGATCCACTGCTTGTGCTTGTCGTCGGTGCTCTCGCCGTCAAGCCCGTCGATCTTCAGAAAACAATCAAACGCCATGACACCCTCCTTTCACAAATAGGTTAAGACGTTGAAATACTCTCTACCGCAAAATCCTATCGCACGGAAGACTCCACCGAAGTGCCGGCGCCGGTGCCGGCCGGCACTTCCCGAACCGTCAGGAAGCCGGACGCCAGAAGCTTCCGCACGACACCGATGCCGGCCGGGACCACATGGTCCACCTCCGTACCCAGGACGTTAGCCAGATCTTCTAGAACCGCTCGGAGCGGACGCTGACCATCGCAGCTGGCAAGGAGCGTCGTGACCAGACGGTCAACGTTACCGACAAACTGAAATCCCCTCGTCTGCTTGAGTTGTGTTGCCTCAGCGACCCAGTGCCCGTTCTCGGCGCAAAGGACTTGTTCGAGTTGATGGTCCTCCGTGATCGAGAAGACCATCTCCAGCAAGCGGCGCTCGTCGTCCAGGTGCTCGATCAGGTCCTGAGCCGCGAAGATCCTCTGGATCTGATCGCTGCAAGACGACTCGGGAGCGCCCGGTGGGGCCTGTTCCGCTCGAATCCAATTGGGTCGACCCGTACGGCGATGGAGAATCACCACGCCCGCGCTGATCCGGCCGATTCCCAGCCGTTCGTAGTAAGCCAGCCACTGGTCCAGCAGCCGGTCGCGTGTTTCCGCAGGTCCACGCACCGTTTCACGCAGCCAATTGGAGGCGTAAGCGGCGGGGTCCATCTCATCGTCCGAGCGAATCAGCCAGCAGTCGCAGCCGCTGGACCGGAGCCACTCGGTTGGCCGCTCGGCCCAGTCGTCGTCGTATCGATGATGCCAATTGAACAACACCGTGCAATACCCGCCCTCGCGGAGGCGGACGGGCGCCCCGCGAATCACCTGTTCGCTAATCCGGTCACCCGCCAAGCCGCTGTCCCGGTACTCATACTCCGACTCAGGAGAAATAACGTACGGTGGATTAGCCACGATCAGATCGAAACGATTGTCTGCGACGGGCTCGTAGAGACTCCCGAGGCGCAACTCCAAGTTGGATACGTCGTTGAGCCGCGCGTTCAGCGCAGTGAAGTTCAAAGCCCGAGTGTTGACGTCGGTGCCCACTGTCTGCCGTGCGTGTCGCGCCGTCACCAGGGCCTGGACACCAAAACCCGTGCCAAGGTCCAAAGCTCGCTCCACGCGGCGCCGGACCGTCATCCAAAGGACCGTCCGGGTCGCAGGGCCCGGGCCAAGTACGTAGTCCGGCGACATCGTTTGCCCAGAATAGTCGGGACAGAAGTCGCTCGCCAAAAGAAAATCTTCGACGGGTGTCAACGCGGCGACAGCACGAACAGCGTCCCCCTCCCTCCGAAGCAGCCCCACTCTTGCCAGCAATTCCGGGTCGGCCGGCGCCAAGGCGACGCGCGCCGACGACTCCTGCACAGGACGAGCCAGCACGAACAACCGTACCAGCGTGTTGTAAGGTGTGGATTCCTGCGTCCGTCGAAGCGCCACGGGCAGATCCGCAAAACCACCACCATCGCCGATACTAACCGTCTCGGCAACCGCCGCTTCGGTATACCTGTGCCTATCCAACGCCCGCCGCAACGGGGTCAGGTCCGCACCGAGGTCGGGTCGAAACGGCCAGCTCCAATTTGTGCTCGATGCATGCACCGGACAGCTCCCGGGTAGACTGCCTCCTTTTGTACTCCATCCGGCTCTATTTGTCACCCGGGTGGCGGTAAGTTCCAATCGGGATCTCCGAGGAACTCCCCAAAGCTAAGTCGCGAAATAGGAGAGAGCGAGGTTGGCCAAAGGGAGCCAGATTGTCCAGGTTTGGTTCTCGCTTTCAAGAAGGAAGTCATAGCCAAGCGACGGCACACATGTGTCGATCATCCGCATTCAGGCCGTCCAGACGCTGACGGACGACGTGTGGCGGAACATCTCTAATCGCGTTGTTCAAGCAAACGTTGGGTAGATCGGGCACCCCGACCACGGCCCTGACGGGGGGGTGATTGTCTACCCGTTCCAAATTGCCCTCGGCGACCGTTTCTCGGCACGATCTGGGCGCTCCGGAAAACGTGTTCCGGATTGCTGAAATCGCCTCCGACCGGGCCAACCTGCTGACGGGGGCAAGTTGGTTTCTTTATCGGTGGTTATTTGACGTGTCTCACGCGCCACGGATATTTGGGACTATCCGTTGATTGGGAGCGGTCTCACGCCGGTTATCGTGCGGAGGTGGGGGCGACGTGGGGGGCGACCGACTCGCTTTAAGCACAATCGTTTCGATACCTCGGACGATGTGACCGACGCGCCTTGCGGTTTCACGGCGCCTTCCTTTCGACGAACAGGTATTGGCATGCTCACGTCGGTACGGCTTCGTTGCGCTTTGCTCACGGTTTCGGTTCGTACACGTCTATGCTCCACAGGGCCCGGTTGATGAGCGTTTCTGAGACAGCCCTAGGCCTATCCTCTTGCCGGAGCAACTTCCGCAGCGCCGGGATGGCTTCCTTGGCTTCCGGGCCCATCTTCCCCAGGGTCTCGGGCGACTGGGGTCCGTCCGGATCCAGCAGCAGTTTTGTCAGCGCCGGGATGGCTTCCTTGGCGCTCGGGCCCATCCTGTCCAGGGCCACGACAGCGCTAATCCGGACACGCGCGCTCTCATTGTGAAGTGCTTCTATCAGCGCCGGCATGGCTTCCGGGCCCAGTGACACCAGGACCATGAGAACACGATCTCGGAGATGCATATCCTCATCCTGGAGCGCTTCTGTCAGCGCCGGCATGGCTTTCTTGACGATCAGGCCCTTGTCCTTCCGGACGATCGTCCCCAGGGCAATGACGGCGTCTCTCCGGACACTCACCGACTCATGCTGGAGTTCTTTTATATGCGTCAAGACGGCCTCGTTGGCTGCTGCGTCTTTGCTGTCCATGTCCGGCTCGTGACTGTTTCCTGATGACTCAAGATCGTCGCCGTCGGATTTGCTTAACTTCCCTTCGATTTGCTTTAAGGCCTCGGCAGCAAACCGTCGGACAACCGTCTCCTGATCCTGGAGCACTTTTGTCAGCGCGGGGACGGCTTGCTTGGCTTTCGGGCCCATCCGCCCCAGGGCCAAGGCAACCTGCATCCGGACAATGCAGCTCTCATCCTGGAGTGCCTTTGTCAGCGTCGGGACGGCCCCCTTGGCCTCCGGGCCTATGCTCCCCAGGGCCTCGGCAGCTTTCCACCGGAGCACCACGTCCGCATCCTGCAGTGCTTCTATCAGTGCCGGGACGGCCTCCTTGGACGGCGGGCCTAGGTTCCCCAGGGCGTCGATAGCGCTCCACCGGACCGACCTGTCTTTGTCCCGGATCGCTGCGGTCAGCGCGGGGACGGCTTCTCGCCCTATGTTTCCCAGGACCGAGGCAACCTGCATCCGGCGAAAGGTAAATTCGTCATTCTGAAGTGCTTTTGCCATCGCCGGGACGGCTTCCGGGCCGATCTGCACCAGGGCCTTGAAAGCGATTGTCCTGATTCTGTCGTAGCGTTGGCTGGGTCGCCCAGTGGCTGTCGGCTCGTCCATGAGTGCCTTTATCAGCGCCGGGGCGGCTTCCTTGGCTGCCGGGCCGATGTTCCCCAGGGCCTTGGCAGCTCGCGACTCGTCACTGCTGGTGATGTTGCCTGCGCCTCTATCCAGGATTGCTTCTATCAGCACCGGTACGGCTTCCTTGGCTTCCGGGCCTATGTTCTCCAGAGCGTCAATAGCGGCCCACCGGACCTGCCTGTGCCTATCGTGGAGCACTATCATCAGCACCGGGACGGCTGCGGAACCCATTCTTCCCAAGGACTGGGCAGCCTCTTCCCGCACATGTTCATCGGGATCCCGGAGTGCTTTTGTGGCCGCCGCGAGGGCTTCCTTCTGGCCGGGTGAGGCTTCCGCGCCGGGTGGTGCCGCGTCGGTCGGGGTCTCAGAAACGGCTCCTGACACCTCTTGCGATTCTGTGTCGTCGGTCCAACTGCGCGCCAATGCAGGAGATACGGCCAACAGCAGCAAGAAAATCGGCAACATCCACGTCCCTTGCAGTGTCATGGCATTTCCCTTTCGACAGAGAGTTGCTGGTATGGTCACGTTGCCACAGATACGCCATATGCCGAAGACCGTCACGGCCCCTGGAAACCTCCGGGTAATCTTCTCGTCAGTTGAAGCCTGACGGGAATCGTTCATGGTCGTGCCCTCAAGAGATGGAAGGGGATACGCCGGTCAGTATATCAAACCGCCGCTGCCCGGCGAGTAGGCTGCCCCAAGCCAAGGGAAGGATGGAAAAGGACGCGGGCCAGCGGCCGTGTCGAAAAAGGTTCCTTACCTCGGACGAATCCACGTAACCCCCTTCAGTCACGTAACTTGTGTGCAGTCTGTCCGAGATTGCCGTCTCAAAAGTCAACGCTATCAAAAAACGGGGAAACACCCCAATTCCTGCAACAGCCTATTTTGTCCCGAAGCGGTCGACTCCAACCCTTCCCACAATCCGCCCAGCAATCTCTCCTACCCTTGCTGCGCGTGGGCCAGAATCACGGATGGGGGCGATGGGGTGCTGAGTGCCCTTTTCCGCAACCCCCGCCAGAAACGCTGTCCTGCGTGGGCTGATTCGGCAAGAGAGGGTGATTCTACTTTGCCAGAGGGGTCTTCGGGCAAAGGAAGCGAATCGGTTGCGGCTCGGCAGCCCCGGCGTGTGCGTGACTCCGATGAGCGATTCCCCCCAGTAGGGTGAGGGATGATCGAGAAGACATTGGAAGGGCTCTTATGACGGCGCCGGGAACGCTTGGCAAGGAATGCCAGTACGAGATCGGCAGCCTGACGATTCGATCCTTCGATCTCGACAGCAACCCGGCAACGGTCACCGTCGAGGCGGCCTACAGCAAGCGGCGTCGCCAAGACAAGCAGGTCCTGCATCCGGTGGTGGTAGAACGTCTCCGTCATTGGCTTCAAGATCGCGAACCAGCCGACGGCGAGCTCCTCTTCCCAATCGACAAACGCACCTGCGGCACCGACCGCCGGACGGCCAAGATGATGGCCGAGGACCTGGCGGCAGCGCGACGCAAATGGCTGGCGGAGTCCAATGGTGATCGCTTGCGCCGCGAGAAGTCCGACTTTCTGAAGTACGTCGATTCCCAAGGCCGCTACGCCGACTTTCACTCGAACCGGCACACGTTCATCACCAACCTCTCGATGGCCGGGGTCTCGGCCCCTCCACCGACTCGCCTCGTCTTCCGTACCGCGTTACCATCTCTGACGTTTGGTGCTAAAGCCTGCCTCTGTCGCCAGTGACGCTCGATCCGAGCCCTAGACCGCCGCCACCGAAACAGCACACACCTTGTACGCGGGGATCTTGCTCGTGGGATCGAGCGCGGGATTGGTTAGCACGTTGGCCGCCGCGTCGGCGTAGTGGAAGGGCATGAAAATCACCCCCTGATCCACTCGCTCGGTCAACTTGACCTGCGCCTGCACGACACCACGCCGTGAGGTGACCCGGGCCTGCTCGCCGTCGGCCAGCCCCAGCTTCTCTGCATCCGCTGGGTTGATCTCGATCTCGCACACGGGCGCCAGGTCGTTCACGCCCTCGGCCCGACCGGTCATCGTGCGCGAGTGGTATTGGTAGAGCACGCGGCCGGTGGTCAGGGTCAGCGGGAACTCGGTGTCGGGCAGTTCCACCGGCTCCTGGTGCTCGATGGCATGGAACCGGCCCTTGCCTCGGGCGAACGCGCCGTTGTGCAGGAACTGGGTGCCCGGATGGTCCGCGCTCGGGCAGGGCCACTGCAGGCCGCCCTCCTGTTCGAGACGCGCATAGCACATGCCGCCGTAGCTCGGCGTGACCGAGGCGATCTCCTCGAAGATCTGCTCCGCGTTGTCGTACGACCAGTCGATGCCCAGCCGACGGCCGACTTCCATCAGCGTGCGCCAGTCCTCGGGCACGCCCGCGGGCGGCTCGACCGCCTTGCGCACGCGCTGGATCCGGCGCTCGGAGTTGGTGAAGGTGGCATCCTTCTCGGCGAAGCAGGCCGCGGGCAACACCACGTCGGCAAGCTTGGCGGTCTCGGTAAGAAAGATGTCCTGCACCACGAGGAACTCGAGGTTCTCGAAGGCCTCGATCACATGGGCCTGGTCCGGGTCCGAGAGCACTGGGTTCTCGCCCATGATGTAGATGCCCTTGATGTCGCCGTTAATGGCCGCCGGCAAGATCTTGGTCACCGGCAGGCCGACCTTGGCGGAGAGCTTGGTGCCCCAAGCCTTCTCCATCTTGGCCTGGACCTCGGGCACGTCGACCTTCTGATAGCCCGTGTACACGTTGGGCAGGCCGCCCATGTCGCAAGCGCCCTGCACGTTGTTCTGGCCCCGCAACGGGTTGACGCCGGTGGAGGCCCGGCCAATGTTGCCGGTCAGCATGGCCAGGTTGGCCAGGCTTTTGACGTTGTCGGTCCCGTGGGTGTGCTGGGTGATGCCCATGGTGTACAGAATCATCGCCGCGCCGGCCTCGCCGTAGAGGTGGGCCGCCTTGACGATGTCCTCGGCCGGCACGCCCGAGATCGACTCGGCCTTCTCCGGCGGGTAATTATCGAGCACCGCCTTGAGCGCATCGAACTCCTCGCATCGGTCGGCGATGAAGGCGTCATCGGCCAGCCCGTCGCGCAGGATCACATGCATGATGCCGTTGAGCACCGCGATGTCGGTGCCTGGTCGCTGCCGCAGCCACAGGGTGGCGTGGTCGACTAACTCGATGCGCCGCGGATCGATCACCACGAGCTTGGCGCCGCGGTGGCGCACCGCCCGCTTGACGTAGGTCGCCAGCACCGGATGGGCAACCGTGGTGTTGGAGCCCGTCACCAGAAACGCGTCCGCATGCTCCATCTCGGCGATCGTGTTCGTCATCGCACCAGAACCAAACGAAGCGGCCAGACCGGCCACGGTGGAGCTGTGTCACAACCGGGCACAGTGATCGAGGTTGTTCGTCCCGAACCCGGCGCGCACCAGGCGCTGCATCAGGTAGTTCTCTTCGTTGCTCACCCGGGCCGAAGTCAAGCCGGCGAGGCAGTCGCCGCCGTGCTCGTCGCGCAGTGCGGCCAGCTTCTCGCCCACCAGTTCCATCGCCTCGTCCCAGCTCGCTTCCCGGAATCCGTCGCCGTTCTTGATCAGGGGCGAGGTCAGCCGGTCGTCGGCGTGGATGAAGTCGTAGCCGAAGCGGCCCTTGACGCACAGTCTGCCACGGTTGGGTATCGCGTCCTCGACACCGGTGACCTTGACCACCTTATTGCCCTGCACGTGCAGGTTCAACTGGCAGCCCACGCCGCAGTATCCGCAGGTGGTGCGGACGGCCTCGACCGGCTGGTCCGAGGCGATGTTCGAGCCGGCCTTCTTGTCCTGCAGGGCACCGGTCGGGCAGGCCTGGAGACACTCACCGCAGTAGGTACAGGCGTCGTAATCGGCCGCCGGATACCAGCCGGTAGGCAGGGTGCGCTCGTCCCGCCGTTCGTACGGGTAGGGAATGGCCTGGTTGACCTGCACCTCGTTGCACGCAGCTACGCAACGACCGCACTGGATGCAGCGCGAGAAGTCGCGGCGGATCAGATGATGGTCGTCGTCGAGGGGAAAGTCTCCGTCGGCCGGCGCGTCCTGCGCTTCCACGCCGTACTCAGCGAGCAGGGCCCGAAGACGCGCGCCGGTCGCCGTGCCGCCGTCGGGCATCGGCGTCCGGCTGTCGTAGCCGTTGCTCGGCGAGCCGACCAGCATTTCGAGGATGACGGCGCGGGTCTGGCGCACCCGGTCGGTGTCGGTCTGGACCACCAGCCCCGCCGCGGCAAGGGTTTCGCATGCCGGCAGCAGCTCATCCTGGCCGTCGACCTCGACCACGCAGATCCGGCAAGCGCCGTGAGCCACGGCATCCTTGACGAAGCAAAGCGTGGGAATCTCGACCCCGGCCGCGTCGGCGGCCTCTAGCAGAGTTTGGCCGGGCTCGAAGGCGACATCCTGGCCATTCAGCGTGAGCGTGTTCTTCATCTCTATCTCTTGGACTCGTTCAGGGCAAATCAAGTTCGAAATTAGTGGGCGGCCAGGGCGATGCGGTAGCAGCGCAGGCAACGTGACGCTTCGCGGAGGGCCTCCGACGGCGTGTACACGCCGTCGACCTCCTCGAAGTTGGTCACACGGTTGTCGGGGTCGAGCTGGACGGCGTGCAGTCGGGCCTCCGCGCCCGGGGCCGCCTCGCCCGCAGGGTTGTGGCTCCGCAGCCGGCTGCAAAGGTGCTCGAGTTCCTCCTCGGCGTCGGTGCTGCACGTTCCCTCGCCGATAAACTGAGCGATGTGCTTCGCGGCGCGCTTGCCCGCGGCCAGCGCCGCGATCAGCGTATCCGCGCCGGTGGTGCAATCGCCACCGCTGAACAGCCTGGGGATCTCGGACTGGCCGGTCAGCTCGTTGACCTCGAGTGTGCCCCAGCGCGTGATCTCCACGCCCTCCTCGCCGATCACCGCGCCCACGTCGCAGCGCTGGCCGATGGCCGGGACCATGGCGCCGCACTGGATCACGAAGTTGCTGCCCTCGATGGGCACCGGGCGTCGCCGGCCCGAGTCGTCGGGCTCACCGAGTTCCATCCTTAGGCACTCCAGGCCGGTGACCTTGTTGTTCTCGTCGGCGATGATCTTCACCGGCAGGACCAGCAGATCGAAGATTACGCCCTCTTCCTTGGCCTCGTCGATCTCCACCTGGTCGGCCGGCATCTCGGCCTCGGTACGGCGGTACAGGATGCGCACTTCTTCGAACCCCAGCCGCCGGGCCGTGCGCACGCAGTCCATGGCCACGTTGCCACCGCCGACCACGCACATCTTGGTGCCCCCCAGCGGGTTCTCGCCGTCGGCCACGGCCTTGAGGAAATGGATACCGTGCATGAAGCCGTCGTAGCCGGCCTCCTCGCCCTCGCATCGCATATTCATCGAGTTGGGCGCGCCCATCCCGAGGAACGTGGCGGCGAAGCCCTCCTTGTGGAGGTCGTCCATGGTCACGTCGACACCGACCTTCACGCCCCAACGGAACTCGGCGCCCATGCGTTCCATCCGCTGCGCCTCCTCGCGGAGGATGTGGCGCGGCAGGCGATAATCGGGGATGCCCACCGCGGCCATGCCACCCGGCTCGTCGAGCGCCTCGAAGACCGTGCTCCGGTAGCCCCGTTGGGCCAAATGGTAGGCACAGGCCAGGCCCGCGGGCCCGGCGCCGATGATCGCCACCTTCTCGGCCTCAAACTCGGCGGCCGCCGAGTCGTGCAAGTTGCCGCGGGCATGCTCGCAGTCGGCGGCGAAGCGTTTGAGAGACTTGACCGCGATGGGCGCGTCCTGCTGTTGGCGGCGGCAGTTGAACTCGCACAGCCGCACGCAGACCCGTCCGACCACACCGGGCAGGGCGCAGTCCTTCAGCGCCGTGTCCAGGGCCGCGTCGGTCTGCCCGAAGCGCACCTGCTCCACATAGCGAGGCACGTCCACATGGGACGGGCAGGCCTGGATGCAGGGTGCGGTCACCGTGGCGGTGTAGTTTCCCCTCGGCCGGACTGTGCCGCTCCCCGCGGCGGCCAGGAAATCATCCTTGCATTCGGCCAGCGCGTCGAGCACGGGCCGCGGCGAGGTGCGCCCGATGTCGCACTTGGACGAGGACCGGATGGTCTCGGCCAGCACGCCGAGCCGCTCGACATCCGCGGCGGCGCCCTTGCCCCGGCACAGCGCTTCGAGGATCCCGAGCATCTCGGAGAACCCGAGGCGACAAGGGAAGCATTGCCCGCAGGACTCGGCGTGTGCCCGGGCCACGAATTCGCGGCACATGTCCACCACGTCGGTGTCCGGATCCAGCACCGCCAGCCCGTCCCAACCCATCAGTGCCTTGATTGGCCGACCGGCGCCCAACTCCAGAGGCCTGTTCTTGAGCTGCGCGTCCAGATCGCCGCTGCCTGTCCAGCGACCCCACGTCAAAACGACTGCTTCACTCATGCCGATTTCCACTCCTGTCGATTTCCACTCCTCGCCGGGCGCCTGGGGCAGGCGTCGTACCGCAGTGCATCAACATTGCATTATCGGCGACAAATGAGTCTCAAGTCAACTGCGACGGGCGGAGGGCACGGGCGTCGAGTTCGGCTGGAATCTCCCCCCGTACACGGGCGATATCCGGAGCCAAAAGACAAAGGAGCAATTGGTGGCAATTGTCAGGCCCCCGATCGAGTCATCAAAACTGGGACATTGCCTAGTCGCCAACAGAAGTGGGACGGGAGCAATCCACATGGAAAAGATGATACCAGAGTTGGCAAACCATGCCAAGCGGGCGCGACAGTGCCACGACCGCAGTTTGTACCTTGCTCAACTATCGCCTCCCAACGATTCACCATGTGACTCTGGCAGGTGATCTTGACGGCCCATCGCATCGGAATAGACCTGCCAATGCGGAGATGTCGGTCTGATCAAGCGGCAATACGCGCCACTTGGGCGGATTCTCGCGCGCAATGCACAGCGATTTTAAGTCTGCATGGCTGCGCCAGACAGCCGGCTCTATCAGTAAGGTCGTGGTTCGATCCTCATATTTCCCCGCGTTCCGGTGAACACATAACGCTGGGCGGAAACAGTGAACTTGCCGCGAGGCTCCGCGTCGTCCGAGCGATACCAGTAGGATATGTGCATCGCGGGCGCGCCGCCAGACCGGCCGTGCCCGGAGAAGGTCCCGGTCTCGCCGGGCTCCAACTTGAAATGCCACGACTTCGAGCCGTCCCGCCCCGGCGACTCCTGGCGGTCGATGCGGACGTGCAGGAGGCGGTTGTCCCGGGTTTGGTTCGTCACCCGCCAGCGGACAAATTCGCCGCTGGACGAGGACGAGTTGCCCGGTCCATAGATGCGGAGGGAGTATCTCATGGTGGCCCACGCCTTCCAATGGCGTTTGTTGCTTGGCCACCCCTCCTGCCATGTTTTCGTTCCGCTGGTCCCTGGGATGATCTTCACGTCATCCACGACGATGAGCAGGTTATTGCGGTTGATCCAACGCTGCCATTCTTCTTTGCTCTTGTCGTTGCCGATTCCAATCTTCATCCCGGTCTGCAGTCCCTCGTAGTGCTCAAAATCGATGTTCTGGCTCGAATTACTGTTGACGAAGTTCTCAAGTTGCCCCAGGTTCACCATGCTGGCGATATGCGTGCAGATCTGCCCGTGGGCTCTGTTCTCCGCCCAGCTTCCCCAGCCGGATCCCATGCTTGCGTGTCCTTCGTGGTTCCACGCATACTGCGCCTTGGTCTCCAGCAGACGTTCCATTTCCGCCCTCCCCTCAGTCGCGGCCGACAAACCGCAAAGCATCGTTGCCAGCGCGACGATTCTGCAAGTGAACGTACTCATCGTACTTCTCCTTCTCTTTGTTGGTGGTTTTCGGATGATCGTATTGCGAGGTCCCTAGAACCACGCCATGGCGTTCGCCAGAGGGGTAAACACGAACCCCGGGTCGCGCGATCTGAATCTCCACTCCAAACGCGGGCCCCTGCAAAGGGCGTGCTCAAAGGAACTGGTGGGTTCAGGGCGTGCGAGAGGCTGTCGTGCCGTTAGCGTTGGCTTGTTGCTTCTATCCCTTCATGGGAGAACGGCGACACGACCCCGCGCGGTTTTCGCGCGAATCCATCGGAGCTTGCAGAGAAGAGAATGCCGTAGAGAAGACGGGCCGCTTCAGATTGGCGTCCTACGGCTGTCCCTTCGCCGTCCGCAACAGCCAAGCTCCGCCGTCCAGCACCTTGAACTTGAGATCGTGAAACGTGACGAGCCCCTCTTTGGTGCCAATGCCCAGCGTCCGCTGGTCCGGGACTTCCCAGTCGTGCCACACGCTGAGTTTCTCATGCGGTCCCTTCCACTGGAGGTACGATTCTCCGTCGAGGTCAACCGTGATCGCCACCGCGTCAGGCTCAGGCGTGACGCGAATGCGAAACGTGTGCCGCTGCCCCACTTGGACCTTGCTGGGGTTGACGCGAGTGGGGTTTTCCGTGTCGCCAAACGACCAGCCGTCGAGCGATTCCAGCCCTGAGGCACCGTGCTTGCGCCAGTGCAGCATGCAGCGCGAGCGACCGGTGGGGATCATAATGACCGGTGATCCGTCCGCCGTGAGCGTGAACTCGCCGATCAACTCGTAGCTGCCTCCAGGGCAGATGGGAATGTTGACGCGTCCGGGTTTGTTCGACGCGGTTTCCCCCAAGTCCAATCCTTCGTCGGTCCGGCGGACCTCGACATCGAATGCGTCGGTCTCGGGATCGATCAGGCTTAGAGCGTCGATCTGCTTGCCCACCTCGACGCCCGCGGCGCCCCGCGGCGGCTTGATCGCGGCGGAATCCGGTGGCCTTCGCAGCAGAAACGCGTTCCTGTCGAGCATTTCGAGTTCGACATGGTGGAAGAGAACGTCCACCTGGCCCATCGTCAGCCCCATGGCTTGCGGGACGCCGACTTCCCAACCGGGCCACGTGTTCAGGGCTGCCTGCGGTCCTTGCCAGGAGATGTAGGGCTGCCCATCGAGTTGTATTTCGATCGAGACGTCTTCTCCGTGCGGCTCGACCCGGGCTTCGATCGTGTATATTCGGCCGTCCTCCAGCGAGCCGGGATTGACGTTTGTCGGATTGTCGGCATTTGCGGCCCCAATTCCGTCGACCAGATCCAACCCCGAACTGCCGCTGTGATCGTGGTCGAACACGAGCATTGTTCTCCCTTTTCCCGCCGGGAGAAGGAAGCCGACCGTCTTCTTGGCGCCCGAACTGACCCGCGTGAAGCTGGCGCGGAGCACGTAGCCGCCGGACGGCGATACCGGGACGGTGATGCGGCAGCGCTCTTCTGACGAAACCCGCAGGCCGTTTTTCTCCCGCTGCCGCGAACTCCCGGGCAAACTTACCTCGGGCTCCACGTACCGAAGCAGGTCGATAGGCTTCCCGGCTTCGAGAATCCGGTCCGCGGCCGAGTCGAAAACGTGTACGCCGTCGTTACTCGCGGCGCCGATGCGGTAACCGTCCGGACTGAAGGCGACGGCCCAGAAGGACGAGAAGCGCGGCAACGTCAAGACGGCCTTGCCGGAGCCAGTTTCCCACAACCGCAGGAAACCGCCCTTGTCGACGGAGGCGATCCGTCGACCATCGGGACTGAAAGCGAGGCCCAAAATCCTGGCCGCATGACCCTCCAGCGTGTAGAGGAGTCGATCTTCTTCGAGTCCCCAGACTTCGATGGACCCGTCATTCGCGCCGATTGCGAATTGGCGACCGTCCCGGTTGAACGCGATCTTCGACGTGTCCGGCTTGTCCGCCGTGAACGTGCGCAGCAGGCTGCCGGACTGCACGTCCCAGACGTTGACGTACTTGCTGCTGTTGGTGATCAGCCGGCGCCCGCCGTCGGAGAACGTGAGCCCTCGGACTGGGGCTTTGTCGCTGGTCAACTCCTTGATGCGGCGGCCCGTGCCAATCTCCCAGAGACAGGCTCGCTTGTCTTCGCCTCCCGAAGCAAGAAGACCTCCATCGGGGTGGAAAGCGACCGCCAGGGCGCCTCCGTCGTGGGCGTCGGTCGCCCACATGGCTTGGCCGCTGGTCAGGTCCCAGAGCCTGATCGTGCCATCGTCGGAAGCCGTGGCGAGCATGCCGCCGCCGGGATGGAACGCGATCGAGACGACCCGCTTGCTGTGCCCGTGACACAGGAGGACGTCTTGCCCGGTGGCAACGTCGACAACCCGAACGGCATGGCGGTCGTTGCGTCCGCCCTCCGATGCCAACCACCGGCCATCTTGGCTGAAGGCTACGGTGGACGTTCCGGCGAAGTTGCGGGCCTGAGGCAATTGGGTGCGCCACACGACGGGGGTGAGGACCCACGTACCGAAACTGACGGCCCAAGAGCCGTCGGGGCTCATCGTCACGTGATCTCCGAGTCTGGCCCGCGCGACCCCTCGGCGCAACGTGGTATCGAACACGTGGCACGTGCGGTCATAACCCGCGGATACGATCCGTCGGCCGTCGTCGCTGACGGCAACGTCGAGGACCGTCTCGTGGTGCAGGCGGTGGGCGAACAGTTCCTCGCCCGTGGCCGCGTCGAAGGCCCTCACGTATGAGTTCTCGCCGGTGACGATTGTGCGGCCGTCGTCGCTGTACGCCACGGTGGTCACGCCCTGGCTGGCGTATCCCAGTTCGTCGAGTGCCAGAAGCTGTTTTCCGCTCGTCGCCTCCCAGACAACTAATTGTTGCGCGGCGGCGCCGGCCGCCAGCCGCTGCGAATCCGGACTGAAGGCGAGGGCCTTCGCGTACGCCTTCAACCCCGAAAACGTGCGGATGATTTCGCCCGTCGCCGCGCTCCACAGTTGGGCCGTGTCGTCCGCACCGGGCGTGGCAAGCCACTTGCCGTCCCGAGAGAAGGCGAGCGAATGTCGCGATATTCGCTCCGCAGGGACATCCACCGAGAATCGAACGGCCCCCGTTTCGACCTCCCAGAGCTTCAGGATCTTGTCGCCGCTCAGGGACGCCAGCGTCTCTCCTCCCGGGCCGAACGCGACGGCAGCAATCGTGGCCTCGTGCTCACCCAGCGTCTTGAGTTCCTGCCCCGTCCCGGCGTCCCACAACTTCACCAGCCGGTCGTGACTGCCGGTGGCGATTCGCAGTCCGTCGGGGCTAATGGCCACAGCCCTCACGTCGTCTCGATGTCCGACCAACCGGATCGCCTTCGGATCGCACGTCTCTTTGAGGTAGTACCACTCCCATTGCCGCAGATCGCGGGAGCACGCATCGAGCAACTCGTCAGCGCGGAACGCGTCGCCATCGAGATAGGTCCGATGCGCCAGGGCAATCTGGTTGAAGTACAGGGCTCGGCGCGTCGCCTCGGCTTCCCGTCTTGCGGCAGCTTCCGCTTCCGTTGCCCGCCGAGCCTCCTTGACAGCCGTCGCCCGGGATGCCGTGGCGGCGGTTTCCGCCTCGGTCGCGCGTCTGGCCTCGTCAACGGCTGTTGCCTCGGCGATCCTTGCGGCGCCTTCGGCCTCGGTTGCACGGTAAGCCTCCCGGGTCGCTGCGACGGCAAAGTACGAGGAGACCGCCATGCCGAACAGCAGCACCGCGGCCACGACCGCCGTGAGCGAGGCGACCGCCGGGTTTCGCTTGCACCACCGCCACGCCCGCATCATCTGCCCGATCGGTCGGGCCAAAATCGCCTCGCCGCGCAAATGTCGGCGCATTTCGTCGCCGACGTCCTGGGCCGTGTCGTAACGGCGGTCCGGGGCCTTCTCCAGGCATTTCAGGCAGATCGTCTCCAGGTCCTTCGGCACAGCGCCGTCGAGATTGCGCGGGCTTTGCGGCTCGTCTTCCAGCACCTGCTTGAGCAACATCCGCACGTTGCCCCGGAACGGACGCTCGCCGGTAAGCAATTCGTACAGAATGACCCCCAGCGAGTAGACGTCGGTTCGCCGGTCGGACGTATGGCCTTCTCCCTGGGCCTGTTCCGGCGACATGTAAGCGGGCGTGCCCAAAATCTGGCCTTCGACAGTCATCGTGATTTCGCCCGCCTCGCGCTTCGCCAAACCGAAGTCCATGATGTGCGGTTCATCGGACGGATCGAGCATGATGTTGCCCGGCTTGAGATCGCGATGGATCACTCCGTGTTGGTGAGCGAAGTGAATGGCGTCGGCGACTTTGGCGCAGAACTCGGCCGACTCGCGATGCGTCATCCTCTTGCCCGAAAGCCAGTCTTCAAGCGAAACACCCTCGACAAACTCGCTTACGGTGTAGAGCAGGTCTCCGTCGAGCCCCACTTCGTGGACGCTGACAATGTTCGCGTGCCGCAGTTGGGCCGCTGCACGAGCCTCGCGAATGACTTGCTCCCGCTCCCCGGGCGTGAGGTGGCCTTTGCGAGGGATCTTGACCGCCACGGTCCGGTCGAGCTGCGTGTCCTTGGCCTTCCAGACCGCCCCAAACGCGCCGAATCCCAACTGTTCCGTCAGCTCAAAGTGGCCGATCATCTGGCGACGGTGCGGTGTGCCGCCTATCGTCTGATAGGCCAGCGCCTCGTCGCCAACCAACGCGAAGCTGCTCCCGCACGACGCGCAGTCGATATCCGCAAGGGGGCTGTCGTCGACGATCTCGACAGGATTCCGGCAGTGTGGACAACGCACGTGAAGACCGCTGCCTTGGGCCGCCGCCGAATCGTGCTTGGAATCCGAGCCCGCGGGCTCCTTCTTATCGAGCAACTCCTGATCAATCTGCCGCAGTTCTTCCTGGAGGCTTTCACGGACACCACCGAACCGTTGCCGGTATTCCGTGTGGCCCGGGCGGTCTCCCCAGCGATGCCGAACCCGGTACTCCAGAACGATCAACGAGTCCGGCGCCTCGGACAACGGCCCCAAATCGGGAGACCGGTCGAAGTAGCATTCCAGCAGCGGACAATCGAGAATGGCCGCCGATTCTTCGGCGTGTGCGGTAGTGGCCGCCACGGACGCTCGATGGCCGTCTCTTGCATAGGCGCTACGCCAACGGTACTCCAGGTCGATCTTCACCAACTCGACAAGGAGTTCTCTGCGCGAAGCTTCGCTGAACGATTCAGGAACATCTCGCGGAAACGTGCTCAGGAGCGGTTGCTCGCCCGACTTCCACGCCGCCTCGAAACGTTCACAGATCGTGTCGATTCGTGTGTGCAGCGAAGCATCCTCTTGCGGATGGTCGGGGCCACTTCCGGTTTCTTGGTCGTTGTGAGACATCAAGCACCTTCCGATTCCCACCGCTTGCGGATCCGGGCCAGTTTTCGCTCGACGGTGCCTATTGCACAGTCCAGAGACTTTGCGATTTCCTCGTTGGTATAACCCTCCAGCCTCAATAGCGCGGCCACGCGCAGGGAGGGGTCGTCCAGCGCCTCCATCAGGTGCCCACATTGATCGGCCATCTGGGCGGCCAGTTCGGGTGTCGGCTCGCGCCCGAGCACCTGTTCCATGCCTGCGTCGTGACCGTCCAGACCCGGCCGCAGAAACACCGAGTCGCCCCGCACATTCCCACCACCGCGCTTTGCGGCATGCTCGCGCCGAAGATGGGCCACGGCCTTGCGGGCGGTCAGCGTGACCAGAAGCCGCCGAAGATCCTGACGGTCGCCCAGCCGGGGAAACCGTCCCGCCTCCACCCCCCGAAAGAAGCTGTTTAGGGCGCTGAGCACAACATCTTCTTCATCCGTCGCTCGGCGGTGCCGTTCCCCCAATCGTTTGCGGGCCAAGCCGATCAGCCGCTCGTAGTAGCGGTTCCAGATCCGCTCGGCGGCTGCATCGTCCCCCTCGGCTAATTGGGCGATCCAACAAGTTACGTCGTCGTCCGCCATCAATGACCCCCCACGGGAGAATCCCAGGTGCCCACATCTACGCCAAATTGTAGAAGATGTACCCCCACCCCGCAACCAGGGTGGGGCCAGTGACGGCGCAAGCCCCTCTGCACGGGGGTGCCTGGGGAAATTCTTGCCAAACGGCCCTTTGGCGCGGGGTTACGAGGCAGTTCTCCCATGTAACAGATAAGGGGATTCAAACATGGCTGACAAACCACATCAACCAAGGGAGTTTGACATGGACCTCGACAAAATCAGTCAGTCAAGGCAACGCAGCGGGGTGAACCGGAAACTCGGCACCCTGGCCGCGGTCGTCTGTTTTGCCGCATGGCTGGGCACGCCGGCCACTATGCGAGCCGACAACATCGACCACGAACTCTTGAGGCAAGTGCCGAAGATTCTGGAACATCTCGAAGACCGAGGTTACCAGAACGTCGGTGTGCTTTCCTTCATGCTCAAGAAGGGAAACGACCCATCGAATTTCGACGGCGGGCTGATCTGCGACCAGATGGCCGAACGCCTAGCCAGCGCACTCATTCTGAAGCACTCGCCGGGCGGAAGGGAACTGCGTGTCGTTCGCAACGCCGCGGCCGTCGCCGGCAAGAAGATCCCCGGCGCCAGCTATCGGACCGCCAGCGATCGACAGCGGTTGTTCGGCATCAAGTACGCGCTGGATTGGGGCCCGGAGATTACTCCGGACATCTTCCTCGCCGGGAAGGTGACTCTCAGCAGCGATCTGCGCAAGACGAATGTGGCCATCGGGGCATTCGAGAAGAACGACCCGCGGGCAGTCTACGATCTGCTGGAATTCGACGTGCCGACCGATCGTCAGATCCTCGCCGATGCCGGGGAGGGATTCTCGCTCTCGAAGACCCGGCGGCGTTTTGTGCGGGGGTTCTCCGACGACGACATCCTGGACAGCATCAATGCGGAAAGGGCGCCGATTGGCGACGTTCGCTTCGGGGATGAGTCCGGTCTGCCGACGTCCGGGATTGGAGGTTTCCCGGTCACGCTTGAGCTTCTTTACGACGGCGTGGAGCAACCCCAGACCCCCGACACCACAGCTGCCGGCCTTCACAACTTCACCGCTCCCGATCCCCAAGAGGGACAGTTGGTGACCTTCGGACTTCGCAACGAGACGAATCAGACACTGGCCGTCGTGCTCACCGTCAACGGAATCAGCACGCTTTGCGAGGAGATGGGCCCGGCAAATACGCTACAGAAATGGGTGCTCGAGCCGGGCAAGTACCATGTGGTCAAGGGATATCACCGCGAAGATCGCCGGACCTACGCCAAGATTGCCGGTTTGTCGGAAGAAATGTCGCAAGAGGCGTACGAGGACCTCGGCGGCGCAAAGACCGCCGGAATGATCCATCTGTACGTCTTCCGGCCGGTCAATGCCGATACCGGTTCGGCCCCGACGTTCACCGAGAGCGTGGGCAGGCTTTCTCCGACCGATCCGGCCGCCGACTCCGTCGGTTCTTTCTCCGATTTGCGGGATCTTCTGATGACCCGATCGGAGTTGACACCGCACGGTGTTCGCGGATTGGCCACTTACTCGTTGGAGGACGGCGACGAGGTTCTGAAGAAGAAGAGTCTCGGGGCCGTCGAACTCACGGATACGATGATCGTGCGATATTACAGTCGACCGGACTCGTCCGACCGCTAACAGCGAAAGCCTCGTGATCCACGACTGGTGTTTCGTCTAACAAGTTGAAATGGAACTATCCCCAAGAACTAGGAGATCGCCATGAATGCCAACCGTTTTGCAGGACCCCGCGCTATTCGCTCGACACTTGTCCTACTGTTCACGGGCCTTGTCTATCAAGCCATCTGCGTGGGGAGCATCTTCGCCCAATTCAGTCTTCCCAAACCGAAGATCAACATCGGCAAGCCGAAGATCGGGGGCACACTCGGGAAGGTCTGGGAGGACAACGTCGGCAAACCCGGACGGAGAGCGTACAAAGACGCCAGCAACTACGCGGCCAAAGCCTATGAGCACCAAAGACGCCAATTTGACAGCGGGAGCAAGCACGTAATCCGAGAAGGAGGCAAGATCTTCTCCATGGCCGGGGAGGTCGTCGAGAAACCCATCAACAAATTCGCCGATGAAGGAAAGAAGTTCGTGACGAGCCCCGGGGGATACATCACCAGCACGGCGAAAACCACGGGCCAGCGACTTGGCGTTTCAGGAGGCGTTCAGTTTCCCGTCAATTCACCAAAGGTCGACTTGGAGCCGGTGGCCAGTTTCTTCGACGGCCTGGGCACTCTTGTCACGCCGCCACGGAGCGGGCACGACTTAAGGGATCGTCTTCCCAAGAGCTTCACCAGCATGGAGCACCTCACCGGCCGAGCCCCCAAGAGCTTCACCAGCATGGAACGCCTCACCGGCCGAGCACCCAAGAGCTTCACCAGCATGGAACGCCTCACCGGCCGAGCCCCCAAGAGCTTCACCAGCATGGAGGAACTCACCGGGCGACTGCCCAAGAGCATGACCAGCATGGAGGAACTCACCGGGCGACTGCCCAAGAGCTTTACGAGCATGGAGGACCTGCGAGAGCGTCTTCCCAAAAGTATGACCAGTATGGAGGATCTAAGGGGACGTCTTCCGGACATCCGGGCGAAGTCCGCCAAGGAAGTTTGGCACAGCGCCGTGGAACAACCGTGGCGTGACGGGATGGAGATTGCACGGGAAAACGACCCCTTTCGACGCGGCGGTCCGCTGGGTCCGCGCGAGCATCGCCCGCTCATCGTCAATGGGGAAGGTGACAAGGTCTCCGATCTCGTTCGCGGCGGATACACCCGCACGCAAGCGGAGATCATCCATCAGATCATGTGGGGAGGCGGTCTCAACGAGCAGTACATGGCCCAACTGCAAGCATCGACGGGCGATGTTCTGGAGCAACTGCTGGCCGATTGGTGGAAGACGCATGGCATCGACGCCTGGGACGACGCGATCCTCGATCAACTCCTCGCGCAGGCCTATCAACGCGGTATGGACCGGTGGCTGAGTCGGCATGGACTCGACCTTCGGGGGAATCCGACGGATCGCACTCACGCGACAGCGCTTCGAGGAGATCGTGTTTCCGGCCCCGGCATGAAAGACGATTCCGACTGGGACGGCGCCCCCCCGAGCTACGACCACGACTTCGACCCGACAGTCATTACACCCGGGAAGCCTGGCCGCGAGAAGCGCCCTAATCGCCAATTCGACCCACCTGCCGACAGCTCCGCCGACGAGATCACCCCCGAGCCGCAAGTGATCGACCTCTGGCCGGAACGATTTGCGAAGCTCACCGCTGAAATCCGCAGTCGTTTCCAATCCACTTTGAATGAGAATGTCGTCAACACGGTCGGGCGGAAGCTTGCCCGGTTCAAGGACGAGTACAAAGAGCAAATCGGTGCGGCCCGCGACGTCGTGGGAATCATTCTCCAAAACGCCAAGCAGGCTGGCTTGGGCAAACTCAAGGAGTTTGCCATCAAGGAAGGCAAGAAGCTGCTTCCCGGCGTGGGCGTGGCCGTCGGTGCGCACGAGGTCCTGATGGACATGATCGACGCCCACGAAAAAGACGTGCTCGCTCGCATCCGCGCCAACGGCGACCCGAGTGCAACTCCTCTGGATTGGGACTGGGGCTCCCCATCGG
Organism: uncultured Planctomycetaceae bacterium; assembly: GCA_964444795.1. Classification (GTDB taxonomy): domain Bacteria; phylum Planctomycetota; class Planctomycetia; order Pirellulales; family Thermoguttaceae; genus JABMRP01. The sequence continues at coordinate 26,548 of CAYUIQ010000022.1, read as the reverse complement.
CAAGAGCGGCCGAGTTGGTCGTCAAGAACGGCTACACGGCCTTCCAATCTCCCGAGGGACTCTGGTTCGTCGTCAAGCAGGCCAACTACACGGTCAAATCGGGACATGTCACGATCATTCGGCCCAACTCCGGCCAGCTCTCGAATCCCCGAATTGACCACAACCCCAGCGGGCAGGCTGTCGGCAGAACCGGCCACACCAACCTGAACACGTCCGTCATCAAGCACGCCCTCCAGCAAGCCAAGGGCTACATCGAGAGGCAACTCAAGAACGACTGGACGGTGATCCACTGAAGCTGGTTCCCGCGTCTCACGGTACCGACTTGCCCAGCCTCGACAGGCTTGGCGGTTGGTGCGCGGGGCGTGGGGAACGTCGTTGAGTGATACCACCCAGTCGGCGGGCAGCAGTCCCCCGGCGCACCATTTACTTCCTCCCTGCAAACTCTCGCTGAGCCTCCGGGAAGAGCAAATCCCGGCCAGCCAACAACCAACCCCTCACGTGAGTGGTCCCGAACAGACAATCCGCGCCGGCGCGCGGGGTCTCGGGGCCACTTTGCCATTTATGTCTTAGAGGGGCACGGCGACGGGAAGTACCTCAGACACAGGACAAAAGGAGAAAGTACGATGTTTCGCAAGACCTTCGGTGGTATCATGGCGACGGTGGTTTTCTGTGTGGCATCCGGCGGGGTCACCTGTTTCCTCGACAGCCGGGCAACGGCGGAGCCGAACCTCAGTCAGAGTTATGCAATCTTGATTGGCGTGAACCACTACACGCCGCCGTTTCAGAATCTCGAGTTTTGTCACAACGATATGGAGCAACTCCAGGACAAGCTCATCGCCGCCGGATTTCCGGAGGAGAACATCGTCTTCATGCGCGACGGAGCGACCGAAGCGCGGTTCTGGCCTTCCAAGGCAAACATCGAGAACCAGTTAACGCTAAGGCTTGGCTTGGCCAACGAAGAGGATCTGGTGCTGGTCGCGTTCAGTGGGCATGGCCTTCACGTCGACGGCGTCAGCTACGTTTGCCCCTCCGACGCAAAGGTCGCCCAGCCCGGCCAGACCATGGTATCGCTGGACGGCGTCTATCGGCAACTCGAAGCATGCAAGGCCCGCCAAAAGGTCCTGCTGGTCGACGCCTGCCGGAACGAACCGCTGCTCAAAGGAATCAAGGCGGCCACGGGCCTCAAGGGTTTTGCCGCCGACTTGACCCAACCACCCAAGGGGCTCCGCGTGCTTGCCAGTTGCGAAGCGGGCCAGTGGTCGGCCGAGGATCCGGAACTCAAGCGCGGAGTCTTCATGCACTACGTCACCACGGGGCTTGACGGCCACGCCGACCGGGAGTACGCGGGCAACAAGAACGGCAAGGTCTCGCTGTTCGAACTTTACACATACGCCCACGAGAAGACGAAGAAGCACGTGGCCAAGTCGCACGGAATCTTGCAGAGACCCGTCCTTCGCGGCGAATTCGTTGGGGAATATGAAATTGCCTCGGTGCCCGCGGAGATTCGTCCGCTCGCCGAGACGGCTGTCGTCCCTTCCGCCCCTCTCAACGGGCTTCTTGCGCAGGGCGAGATGTATTTCACGCGAGGTGAACTTGCCAAGGCAATCGACACGTACACCAAGGCCATTCGTGTCGAGCAGGATACCGCCGTGTTGCGGTCCGCCTACTTGAAGCGTAGCGCGGCTTATGTCGCCAGAGACGGGGAAGGAGATCTAGAACAGGCTCTGACCGACCGCCTGGCGGCCGGGCAAACAACGCTTCCCCTGGCGGTAATCGCCGAGACGGCCGAACTAAAGGCCGGCACGGAAGTCAGCGCCGTTGTCAACCGGGGCCAAGTGGTAAGCGTAACCAAGATCACGCCGTTCAAGGGGACAACCTGGCTCTATGTCGCATCGGTCGACGGAGACGCGACCGCCAGGGGGTACATCTCGCAAACCGCGGTCACGAGAAGCAACTCCTCCACCGCGGAACCTACAACCACGCGAAGCAGCAGCCACGGCAGTTCCTCGGCGGTGCGAGGCACTGTCGCCAGTCGCGTTCCGTCGATTCGCATGAGCGATTTGAAGCCGGGCGAACAGGGCCATTTGAAGTCCCTGGCCGGCGTTCTGGTGAGAAGGGCCGAGGATTACGAGCGAAAACAGGCGCGGGCCGCGGGCAAGGGCGCCTTGGCACAAGGGGCCGCCGACGCCGCGAAACGTTCCGCCCTAACCGCGGAAAGCAACCTCCAGTTGGCCATTGACAAGATCGAGGCAAGGTACGGCGGTCGGTTCGTTGACTTCCGTAGTCTCCTGCCCTAACGCACATACCGAATCGTCCAACGGGAGTGAAAAAGGGGGACGGGCTCGGTGCGCGAAACGCGTCGACTTCTCGGAAAGAAGGCTGCCGCTTGGTGCCTGTCCCCTTTCTCGGACTCCCGTGTGTACAGCTCGAGTGATGAGAGTACTTGGAGCCCCACGAGGGCAAGGTCAAATCCATCCGTTACTACCGTGACCCCCGGTACGAGAAATGGGGGCACGAACCCCAAAGGGAGAAAACTATGAACGTGCTGAGTTATCGATCGGTCGTGCTGTTCCTTCTCTTGATAGCCAACGCAAGCACGAATGCGCTTGCCAAGGACTACAAATGGTCGCTTTGGTCGACCGAAGAAGGCAGCTATAAGATTCCTTATTCCGACGCGCGTGTTCGACTGATCGCCCTCAAGTATCAAGGTCCGCCGAGCAAGACTCGAATGAAAGCGGCCTTTCTGGAGGCCGCCAAGGAGTGCGAAAGCCGGAACGTGACCTATAGCTTCAATCGCCAGTTCCGTAATGGCGAAGTGACTCCCGACAACAATCCTACAACGAAAATCATCGCCGGTTGGTACAACTACACAAACAGGCAATACTCGTACTGCGTCATCCGCTCCGTCGGCGACGTGAACGGCAGCGGGTTTCGATACACATTGGACGACGGATCCCAGCACCGGGTCAACGGAGATGCATGGAAGGTGGTGTGGCGCAGGCTGGCCGATTGGGAACTGGACTGGGTTGGCGGCTACTACAACATCGGTATTCAAATGGGCCACGATCGCGGCAACACGGGGAGGATCCTCATCGGATTCCGACTCGACAAAGTAAGCACTTCCAGCAGCCCGTGAGTTGCAGACAGGTGCGAGCAACGTATCCGTCTCACAAGCCACATCGAGCTTGGCCGCAACGAGGCCGGATGAACTGGGGCGATATCGGAGCCCGGGGCGGTGGGCGGTGGGGTGGGATTCTATGTCACGGTTATCAAGTAACATCACTTGGGATCTGCAATCGAGAATGTCGTCGGGGAGTCAGAAGACTGCCCAGCCCACCCCATTGACCACATCCCGCCAAATGACCACCCAGATGACCTCCAACTCGCCGCGATCCTCATCGATCTGCCGCGAAGACCACGCTAACAGGTGGTCATAAAAAGACGCCGCAAGCCCCGAGCGACTCGGGGATTGCGGTGTTAAGCGGTTATGTAGTAAAGAGTTACGTCAAGTAGCGGCGCAGGGATTCGAACCCCGGACACGCGGATTATGATGATGCTGCTCCGAAATGGTTGGTTCACGGCCGACGGTGAAGTCGGGCTGACACTCCTGACAGGAGCGGTCCAGAATCTCACTGGTGGGCTAACCCGAGGCTACTCCGCGAGTTGTTTCAGCGTGTACCACGCCTCGGTTGACCAGATTTGATCACCGTCCGTACTCACCGGATCCACGAGGAAATAGATGCAGTAGCTCGATTCGAGGCCGGGGATCTGCAGTTCGACACTTCTGCCATCCGCCGCGCCCCGAGCAGACTCGACGATCAATGGACGCTGGTCCACCTTGGGTCCCCCGTATTGCGGCTTCGCTTGGTATGTCCACTGGCGAACCGTGTAGTTCCTCGGAGATTCCAACCAACCGATGTCGACGGGCTTGGTGAACGAGATTCGAAAGCCTCCGGGGATCGCACTCACACATTCCAGGTCAAACGCCCGAATGCCATTGGGCCGAAGACGCTGAAGCCCCTGAAACGTCTTGCGCCCCTGCGGGTCGACCCAATTCCAAGTGGATGCATGGACGCCACCGATTCCTCCGACGTATAGCGAACCATCGGGGCCGAATGCTAGTCGGTTGATCCCCGCCTCGAGCCCCTGAGTGAACCGAAATGCTGCGCCCTGCCACACATTGTCCACCTTCTCGAGGAAAACGCGGTTCACGCCGCCGTACTTCACATCCCCCACGAGGATTTGTCCCGCGTAGGGCCACCCCTCCGGAATCAGTACCGGCTCCGACGGCGAATTGGCGATTTCGTCTTGCGGCAGCCATACAGCGGCTTCGGTGACTCCTTTGCCCGGATTGAGGCGGTCTTCTCTGTTCTGAAAGGGCGAGGCGAACCCACCGTTGTCCGTGCGATGATAGAAGCCGTAGAATCTTCCCCGCTCGACCAGGTTGAGTTCGTTGGCGGGTGTATACTCTCCCTGGTTGTCGGTCACGTAGATCCGGCCCTCCGGTCCGAAGCCAAGGCCGTTGGGAGTGCGGTGTCCGCCGGTCAGCGGCTCCACATTCCCTCCAACCGGCTTGGCGAGGTCAATCCTCCAGACGGAACCGTGGTTCGAGGGGTTGCGCATCAAGCCCAACCCGGTTCCCTTTGCCATGTATAGAAAACCGAGATGCCCGTCGGCGCCCGGCTCGTGAAGCAACCCGAAACTGATTGCGTGGAAATCGTTCGTTTCCCAACCGGTGGCAACCGCCGTCGGCTTCCAGCGAGCGGATACCCCGTCGTGGTCGAAACGGGTGACCTCGTGCCGTTGCGACACGTAGATCGCTTCGCCGACAACACACACGCCGCTAGGCTCGTATAGGTCGTCGGCGATCAGTCGACGCTCGAACTTTGCCAGGCCATCCGCATGCGGATGGCCCCAGATCCACAACTGCCCGTCCGGCTCCTCTTGCGGCCGCGGCGCCCGCAACCGCCGCGCATCGAACGTGGCAACGACGAGGCGGCCATCCGGGAACGTCGCCAAACCGCCCACCGGTACTTCGACGCCGTCCGGGTGGATTGTCGTGAGATCCATTCCGGGGTGCGGCCCCGCGAGCTTCTGACGCTTGCCAGGTCGGTCACCGCGGCGGCTTAGCCGCTTTCGGGCCCCACTGGTAGGCCGGAAGTAGAACGAATTCGCCGTGAGTTCCGACGGCGAGATCGATTCAAAGCGATCGGAGCCGGGCCTTTTCCACCGGAGCGTTGCACGCCCGTCACCCGAGCCGAGGTTCTGAGTCAATTCAACCGGGACCGACCCCTGGTCGAGGCGAACCTCCGCACGGGAGTGCTTCGGGCCACGGGGGCGGTTCCAGCGGATCACGTCGCGACTGCCGATGCGAACTCGAAGCCACCCGTCACCGGCGATCTGGAATTGGTAAGTCCCCGCTTGCGGAACGCGCAGATCCGATTCCAGCAGCAACACGTACTGCTGATCGTAGGTTGTGCCCTGATTCGTAAACGCTGATTCGTCGCCGCCCAGTTCGAAGGAGGGAATGGTAACGTCAACATTAGGCGACTGATCGGGGAGAAGGCGAGCGTGATCGAAGAGCGGCTCCCCGACCCAATACAGGCGGAAGCGAACGCCCGGTTCGCGCCGGGGCCGCTGGAAGCCGCCGTCGAGTTTGAGAGCAGGCCCAACCTTCCCCTTCTGGAAGGAGGGCGGCCCGGTTAGTGCCACCTGATGATCACTCACCACGTCTTTGTCGCTGTCATCGAAGGGCCATCGCGCGACCAATCCGGGCAATGCGGCATCCTCACCCCGGGCCAGCGCTTGGATTTCCGCGGCTGTGAGCACACGATCGTAGACGGCAACGTCGTCAATGAGTCCTTCGAACGCGCCGCCGAAATCGGGCGCCGTGTAACCCACTTTGAACACATGGCCATCCCCATCCGGCCGCGGCTGGAGATCGCCGTTCAGGTCGAGCTTCCCGTCGACATACGCCCGCTGCGGTCTGGCCCCGATGAAGGCAATGTGATGCCAGCGATTGTCATCGAGACGCGTTCCGCCACGTACGACACCAACCCACCCGATGTCGTACGCCAGCGCTCCATTGCGAAGAAAGAGCGTCTTGCCGCCGGGGCTCCAGCGGCCTGCGGGGGCGCATCGAGAGAATACCGTGCCATTGTCGCTGGTCTTGATCCAGGCGGATATCGTGAACGGGTCCTCAGCGAGACTCGGAAAGGTTGCCGCCGTTACGGGAAACGCCCACCACATGAGAACCAGATGGACGCAAAGCCTAGTCGGGGTGATCATCGCAATCTATCTTCCTCGATCGTTTCCTGCATCCGTTATGGTACGGCCACATGTCTCGTTTTCGGTTGGTTTGGCGACGCTATCCATTTACCTGACAAGGCAAGTTGGCGGGAGCTTTCGCCTGCGAAAGCGCCACTTAAGTATACGGCCCCGGGAAAGCTGCCGCCCCCTATTGGGGGACGCCCTTTTTTTCGCAAAACGTCGTGTTCACGGGGCGCCAAGTCCAATGCAAGTGGGCTTGGTGGGGCGGAAATGGAGCTCGACTCTTTGATCCTTTCGATAGAGGCGGCGCCAGCCCCTGCTGAACTGGTCCTGTACGGAACTGCAGATTCTTACAGCCTACCGGTTCTCGGACAAGATCACCGTGGTGGAACGTACGGGCCTACTCACGACGGATCAGGACGAAGTCTACGCCGATGCCGCTCCGAAGCAGCGGGGCGATATTCCAGCATCCGACACGTTGGCCAGTGAGGCGGATGAAGACCTCCGCGCGCGTTGGATACTGGCCGAACTAAAGAAGAACGGCGGGATTCGCAAACAGCAGATCATTCAGCGCACCGGTTGCAGCGACTCGACCGTGCGTCGCATGCTGGCCGGGCTCAGGGAAGACGGCAAGATTGTGTTTGAAGGCAGTGCGAGGAGTGGGTACTGGCGATTGGCTTGACGGCACTTACCATCTCCGAGCCAAGCTCGGTAGCGATCACGGGAATTCTGGCAGTCGCGGGGACTCGCGCTGTCGGAAGTGTTGATGTAGGTGCGAATCGGCTTTGTGGCTTTTCCCGCCTGCCTCCTCGTTGCCGACTATGGTTGCGACCGCGAGCCTGACCGCACAAGGAAAGTCGAGAGGTCCCGATGACGAGGACGAAGGTGGCGGCCCGGACTGGAGTTTTCCACCGGGACGCGGATAATTGAGATAGCCGGGTTAGGCTGCCGACGGGCAACCGATGGGGCGTGGCGAGCCCGGCGGCTTGCTTACTCCGGCGGAACTAGGGCTACGCGGAAGCCAAGGCGGCTGATCCGGCCCCCGGGCTCGGGCCCGGGCTCGAAGTAGAAGCGGCGTGCCGACCGGCAGTACTCCGCCGGGCCGTACCAGCTCCCGCCGCGAAGCACGCGGTCCGAGCCCGTTGTAGGACCACTAGGATCGTCCACCGCTTCCGCCCCATACGCACCATACCGATCCTGGCACCACTCATATACGTTCCCGTGCATGTCATGCAACCCAAAAGTGTTCGGCGTCTTACCGCCTACCGCATGCGTCTTGCCGTCCGCGTTCTCGCCATACCAAGCGTACTCGCCAAGTTGTTTGTCGTCGTCCTCAAAACAAAACTTGCCCGCGCTTCCGGCTCGACAGGCATATTCCCATTGCGCCTCCGTAGGCAATACGAACTTGCCCCTTTGCCCGCCTGACTTCGCATTGAGCAAGGCAAGGAACTGCTGGCAATCGTCCCAACTGATGGTCTCCACCGGGTTCTTCGGACCCTTGAAGTGGCTCGGGTTGCTGCCCATCACCGCTTCCCATTGCTCTTGCGTCACCTCGTACTTGCCCAGGTAGAACGGCTTGGTGATCCGCACTTTGTGGACAGGCTTTGCGATCTGCTCTTCGTGGACAGGTTTTTCGACGTCATCGCCCATCAGGAAGGGGCCGGCAGGAATCAAAACCAGCTCCATCTTTACCCCACCGCCCAAGTCCACTGCAGGTTTCTTCGGCGGCTCTTTCGTATCGCTGAAAGCGGTCCCCGCCATTGTGAGAGGCATTACGCACCAAATTACGAAGTTTCTCATACCATGTCATCCCTATAGAATCAGTAATCGATAGGACTTTTGATCGAACACAACGCTTCTGATCTTGGCGTGGACGCTGATCGCTGGGAAGAACCCGCGGCAACATCGGCCCAAATCCGGCCACTTGGATCGCCGCCGGGCAGTTGGATCCGCTTTGATCCGCTAGCCGGGCTGCGCAATCGGACCCGCATTCAAGGTAGAGGCCGATCCGGCCGCGACGACAGCCCAGATCGCCAGGAGACGAAGCATTCTCATCACTTGGCTCCTTTCTCGATTTGCGAACTCGATGGTGTCGAAACCGGTCCCGAGTTACGAACCTCTCCTTTGTGGCGTTCATTCAGCCCGGGTGTCCGGTGTTCGGCCTTCCCCTAAGACAACAACCGGTGCGGATTGCTCTGATCCGCCAAAGAAAGAAAGAGAAGAAGGAGTTGGCGGGTCACACGGCGAGATTTCGGTAATGGCAAGTCGCCCCAAAGACGTCAGAACGGCCCCAGTTGAACGTGGGACTGAGAGGCACCAGAACTAGGCAGCACGGTCGCAACGCGACACGGGGCATCCTGCGCGGTTCTTGGCTGGCGAAGGGTGGCACGCGGCCGACCTTGCCCGCTGGAATTCGCGATCTTCCCAACGGCGGAGGCCGCCTTCAGAGCGTGGGAGCTTGCCGAGCGCGTTGCCAAGGAGAGAGCACAGCAACGGCTCGGCGCCACCGAGTGAACCGCTGGAACGAGAAAGCGGCCGGGGAGGTAAGCGCACGTGCCTTCGGGACCAACGGCCCCGCACTCCCCGACCAAGCGATGTTGTAGCATGAGGCGGTGCGATTGTCGATCATTCCGCCGAACGAAGTGGAGGTACTACCCGGTACTATTTTCGAGCCTTGGTACAACCATTGTTCGCGTCTTTTTGAGTCTAATTGCAATGGCCTGCAAATCACGTCAGATCGGGTAAACTCCGGTGCTGTACGGACTTTCGGGTTTTTCGGCATTGTTTGGAAACTAGCTCCACAAGCTAGGGGTCACTGGTTCGAGCCCAGTATCGCCCACTTTTTATAAATCCTGCTGAATCCTGGACTTAGGATACCTGCCTGGTGTAGGGCAGTGCGGCAAGAGGTTCCGCCAAAACGGTACATGTACCTTTTTGGCTCCCTTCAAACCTCGAAGTCCGCACTGTGCCACGTACCGCCCGTCCCCCCTCTTACCGTTCTCACAAGGCCCGTAACTGCGCCGTCGTCACACTTGACGGCAAGAATTCCTACCTCGGCGCATACGGGTCCCCCGAGAGTAAAGAGAGATACGCCAGGCTGATCGCCGAGGCCCAAGTCTCGCCGCCGCGGGCTTCAAGCTCGTCGGACCCGACTGAGCGATCCAATCTCTCCGTCAACGAACTCATCCTCGTTTTCTGGAAGCACGCCCGCTCCTACTACGTCAAGAATGGGCATCCTACAGACGAATTGGCGGGGATTCGGGCAGCGATCCGGTTCGTCCGCCGCCTATACGGAAGCACGTTAGCGGCGGAGTTTGGCCCGCTGAAGCCGAAGACCGTCCGCCAGACGATGATCGAGGCGAACCTCGCACGCGGGGTCATCAATCAGTACGTCAACCGAATTCGGCGAATGTTCAGGTGGGGGGTTGAGCACGAGCTTCTGCCCGTGGAAACCTATCAGTCGCTAATGACGGTCGGAGGACTCCGTAAGGGCAGGACCGACGCCCAAGAGACCTCCCCCGTGAAACCCGTTCCCAACGAACATGTGGAAGCCGCCCTGGCAAGCCTGTCCGAAGTGGTCCAGGCGATGGTTCGGTTCCAGCGCCTGACAGGCTGCCGACCGAAAGATGTCTGTGTTCTCCGGCCATGTGACGTGGATGTCACCGGCGAGATCTGGTGCTACCGGCCATTTACCCATAAAACGGAGCACCAGCAGGCCGATCGACGAATCTACGTCGGTCCCCAAGCCCAAGCGGTCCTGGAACCCTACCTGGATCGCCCGTGTGAATCGTATCGCTTCAGCCCGAAGGAGGCCGCCACGTTGGCTCTCGCCATTCGGCGCAAGAACAAGCATGACGGGAAGCAACGCGGGAGATCGACTAACGGGCAACGGCGGCGTGCCCCGGGCGACCATTACACCAGATTTTCCTACCGGCAGGCAATCGAGCGAGCGTGCATCAGAGCAGGTGTTCCAAAATGGACGCCCAAGGAAGACCTGTGCAAGGCGATGGATCTGGTGGACGGCACACTCCCCTGCCAGCGATGCCGGGCAATGGAGAAGGGGGCGGCGGAACTGCCGGGCGTTCGGCTCGGGAAGCACGAGCGGCGGGTATTG
>CAYUIQ010000022.1:0-16154 GCA_964444795.1 uncultured Planctomycetaceae bacterium | reverse complement strand
ATTGCTCCAAGCACCACCATGGGACAATTCGGCGGATGTCAACGAACCGGTCGCACCGGGAAATTCTGTCGGCGAGGCCAGGGCCACCATCGTGAGTGCGAGACAGACCACCGCACCACCGATCCTGCCTCCAACCAGCACAACGGGCAGAGTGTGCTTGCCGGCGACGACGGATCCGCAAGCCACGCGGCTACTCAGCCTGGCAAGAGTATCGTCGCCAACACTCGGGCGGCGACGGCAAGGAGAGGGAGGACGACGATGGTGAAGAACCTGGCCAGCGTCGCCAGATTGAACGGCCAGACCGGCATGGCTTCCACGCGACGGTAGAGCTGGTCGATGTCAGCAAGACGGTTCATTCGATCGCGGAATTCGGTCGAATTGTCCGGCCGGCTGCCTTCGGCCGAGGCCGTTTCGTCGGCCATGAGCGCGAAATACTCTTCACGAAATCGCGTCGACCACCAGTCGAGGTCACGGAGCTTCGCGTCGCGCATCGCGCCGTGGACGGAAAGCAACGGTCCGAAGAAAATGGCCGCCAGCAGGAGCAAGTAGAGCGGAAACCCGATTTGCATGGATAGGTTGAAGCCCATGCATAGGATCCAGGCGACACAAAAGATCATACCACTGCTGGTTACCAATGTCAGTGAGAAGGAGAAGTCCCCGACCACCGCCATGCCGCCCTTACCGTCTGGCGTAACCGGGATCACCACCAGGGCGCCTTTCCGGGCGTAGCGGTGAATCACCGGAAACACGGTAAATCCCATACTCAGCACATACCACAGCACGTTGCCAATAACGATGACGAAGTGAAACGTGGTCCAAAGGGTGGCAAACAGATACGTGCCCATGCCGAAATCCGGACTCGTTCCCCAATACTTGGGCGTCGACGGCGCAAACAGCGGCAGGTGGACTTGTAGAACATAGACCAGCACGACCATCGTAGCCATCCAGCCGGCGTACCAGCGCCGGCTGTTCTTATCGCGCAGACTCACGAAACTGCGAATCCAGGCGACATCTCGCGCGATACGCTCCCGCAAGTTCTCGTCCTGTCCGGCTTCGCGCGAAACCGTCAAGATGCCCGGCAATCGCCGCAACAGGGCATCCAGCCTTCCGAGGGAGTAGAACAGGGAACCGACCATCAGCAGGTCCATCGCAAGCGAAGACCATGTGACCGGATCCTCGATAAGCCCCACGTCGTCGCCCGGAAGGACCAGTAACCCAGCTTGTGAACAGATGGCGTAGCCCGCTACATACCAGAGCAAGAGGATCAGCGTGAATCGCCCCAGCTTGAAGCCGCGTTGGCCGAAGAGCCAAGCAAACGAGTGGTTGCTCTTGATAAAGAACCACGCGCCCTGGGCGTCGGGGGAGTCGGTTGGTTGTTGGTTCATGTTTGTCTCGTAACGTCCGTGTGATTTCCAGTGTTCACGTGCCGCACCGACACTGCGTGGCACTATGGTGAAGGGCGCTGGTCCCTGACGCCCTTGCTCTCGGCCGCGTGGATTCCCGCAGCGATTTGCGGGCAGTAGTAGCCCCGGGTAGCTCGCTGCGGGGCGTCTGCTGACCATTCCGGATGCAGGGAATCCGGCGTCATGGGCAGATCGGCGCATCGAATACGGCCACCCACATCACACCAGATCCAGCGTCCGTTGTGGAACACCAGCCCGGTCACCGGATATCGGTCGTTGCGGAATTCCGTGGAAAAGGATGATGGCTGCCGCGGGTCGTCGATGGCCACGAACCAATGCTCGAACATCCTTTTCCCATCGAGCAGGTCGTAAGCGACAGCGTGTGTACGCCCGCGTCGCACGAGTCGCCCGTTGGGTGTTACGCGGAACCGCTCGTCTCGAAACGCGAAATGCCGCCAAAGCAGCTTTCCCGTGTCGACCTCCAGCATTGCGTAACTCGTGTCGGTTCCGAATGTTCCGGATTCGGGGAAGACCAGATACCTATTCGCCACCGGTATGAATCGCTCGTGCCTTTCCAGCCAACGGGTCTCTGGTCCCGAAATATCACCGAGGGGGCGAGTCCAGGCTGTCGTTCGCGTGGTCAGATCAATCGCCGACAGCGTGGTTCCTGCGGGGTCGCGCCACCAGCTTTCCAACACCAAATACTCGCCAACCGGAATTGCCGTTTTCAGCAAACCGCTCGGTGAGCGCTCCAGGCGGTGGCGAACTTCCAGCGACTCTTTGTCTAACCAGAGAATCACTTTGTGTCCGGGAAGAATCAGTTCATTGTCGCGGAGTATTAGTGTGATATCGTCGCCCAAGAACATCCCGCCGATGTGCTCGTCAACCTCCTCAGGAGCCGGCGTCTTGGCCCATCGTTCGTCGTGCCATCGATAGAACGCCCGATTGGTAACGACGAGAAACGAATCCTCGATTTGCTCGATTGCGATAGGATACTCTTTGAGTAGCGCGGAGGGTGACGCGTCGGGCGAGGGTAAGAAACCGAGCCGCGCCGAGTAGACATGACGCGGTCCGCCCCAAGGCCAGACCAGGAAGCCGTCGTCGTCGGAATTGAGATACGGCGAGTGTCGGTCGGTCGGTTTGTCTTCGAGCTTTCCGGGATCGAACCAGCGCCAAGTGATCTCGCCCGTCGTCACGTCCAGCAGTTTTGCGCTTCGAACTCCTTCGACCAGCAGCGTGTTGGCTTCCGGATAGTGGATACTCCGGTATCCTCTGGCACGAAAACCGTCCTGTTCATCCAGGTCTCGGCACCACAGCGGATGGCCGGACTCTCCGTCGATCGCTCTGGCGGTGTTCCTTGTCAGAACAAACGGGCCTGTGGTGGAGGGAATCAACTCTACCAGTTCCTCCCCTGAGGCTCCTTGCGGCAACTGATAACTCCAACGTTGGTGCAAGTACGGACGAACTCGGGAAACTCCAATTCGATCGAGATAGAACAAGGGGGTTGCCGCGACCCCGCAGAGAAACAGCGACCAGAAGAAGGCGGTCCAGCGATTCCGTAAAACACGTGGCGCGATCTTGTGCTGAAACGCCCCTGGTGTTCGGCAGTCGCTGTGAATGAACACCGAGCACAAGATCGCGACGAATACGCAAAGGCCGGCCCAGAGGATGTTGTTGCCCAGCGCCATTACGGACCGCTCATAGGGGCTGATACCGAGCATCGCGCAGAAGAGTGGGATGAACAAGAGTCCAGCGAGCATCATTGGCGTGAACAAGAGCCCTCCGCGCGTTACGATCCAATCCCATATCCCGGGATCCTTGACGTTTGTGTGTTCCCCCGTTCGCGAGTGAACAAAAAACAAGGCTGCCGCGAGGAATTGCATCGCTGTGGTGGCCAAGACTGCCGACAACACGGTTCCCGCCATATCCAGGCTCACTTCCATGAACGCGAGGCCGGTCGGGGCCAGTGAGGGTCGCCACCACTCCGGGAATAGGAGAAAGGGACCGAAGATTAACCCCCAGCAAATCGGGGGAAAGAACAAGCGGAGCGGGGCCCCATATCGACGCGCCAGCCATTCCACAGTTAGGAATCCAAGAGGGACACCTGTAAAGAACCAGGAAATTGTCATGCCGCGTGGGTACACAGACTCGGACCCAAAGGGCTTGGTAACCGGCAACCAGAGCAAAGCAAGGGGGATGAAGGCCATGAAACACAAGGTCGCGTTAAACTGACACAGCAGCCCGCCTCGCACCGCCTTCCGGATGATTCCCAACGAGTCCGTAGACTCGGACTGCGGGGTGCTATCGGCTTCGGCGCTCAGCTCACGTGACGCGTCGAAGGGTCGACCGCCGCGAATGCAAGCCACGGCGTTTCGGGCTACGCCGAATACCCGAAGCAGCACAATCGCTCGCGTCACAAGCATGTCGGCGCCGGCGAAAAAGACAGCGCCCAGGGAGGAGTAATGGCCCGACGTCAAGTACTCTCGGGTCGGCCACCGCTTGGAGCACCGAGCGGCACAAATGCTCAAGAGAAGGAACGGTCCAAGCCCGAAGGTGAACAGTAGAGCGAACTGTAGAACCTGAGCGCCGAGCGACCAGGATCGCGTATCCTCGCCGAACAACGCGGTTAGCGTCAGCGTTTCGGGCTGCATGAAGCATTGCAGGTGCGTGAAGGTGAGGATCATGCAGACGACGAGCAGCCCGATCAGCAAAGCCGAACGGCGCTGTTGGGCCTCCGATTCGGCCGACTCCCCGACCGGCGCGTAGCACATCCGAATCGTCTCCATCAACAGCACCACGAGCATGGCGACGAACGTCACTTGTGCCGCTCCGGGAAACGCTAACTGCCCGAGCCAGCGATCCAAATGGCCGCTCGAAACGCCCCATTCGGCTAGCGTCAACTGAAGATCCTCTATGATCTGAAGCAGGACCAGCGCGATTGCTACGAATTCGATGGGAATCAAGAGGATCAGCGGCGGTCGCAATTGGGCCACGCGATCGAAGACCCGTAGCGATTGCAGGGCCAACATCGTTGCGATGACAAGCCCCCAGAGGGCAATCAGCGTAATGGAACCGACAAAGTCCGGCATGGGTTCGTCCCTATGGGAACCTTTTTGGAATTACTTCCGCATAGACGCCATCTCGCGCATCGAGAAAGCTAATCTGCGGTACGCTCTTGCCCCGTGTCGACAGGGTGCAGATAAACTGGGCTAAATGGCGTCAATTCTGGACGTTCCGGCTGGTGGTGTCAAGCGCCGGGCTGTTGCCGCGTACACTCCAACGGGAAGTCGCACCGGCCGCTTCCGCCGTCGCCATGCGATGGCCAGACCCATGAGGCCCATGCTGAGAAGGCCGGCGAGGGTGGAGGGGGCGGGGATGTTTTTCTGGATGATATTTCCGTAGCAGTTGTAGTTGCTGCCGTATCCGCCCGAGACGGCGTCGTGGACAATGTTATTCTCCACCAGGATCCCGCGGCAGCCGTTGTCGAGGATGATCCCTTCGCCGGCGCCTTTCCATCGCTCGCTGTGAAAAACGTGGTGGATGTAGTTGTTGCGGATGACCGTGCCCGGCGAGGTACCCGGCGCATAGATCGCGCAGTGCGAGCCGAGCACGCCGGTTCCCACGTGATGACAATGGTTGAACTCGATGATATTGTCGCGTGCTCGCGGCAAGGGGAAGTACGACCATCGCCGTCCTACGGAGATTGCCCACATGAACGGGCCGGAGATCTTGTTGTGGCTGACCGTGTTTCCGCAGGATTACATTGTCCTTGCAGCCGCGCCGCAGCTCGATACCCCAAGCGCCCAGGTTGGCGAACTCGCATCGCTCGATCCGGCAGCCGGTTGCCCCGTCGGCGTGAAAGCGGCCGGCGGCACGATCTCGGCCTGCGGCTGGGCGTAGCCGGTCTCGGGAATCGTCCATGTGGTGTGGCGGAAGGTGATGCCGCGGAACGTGACGCCCTGAATGAGCTTCCCTGCTTCCACGTCGCCCTCCAAGCGGACGAGTTGCTCGGCAACCGGCGCCGTGACCTCGACCTTCGTCATGTCTTCACCCGGCAGCGGATGATAATAGAGCACGCCCTGCTTGCGATCCAGATACCACGCGCCCGGCGCGGCCAATCCCTCCTTGACGTTGTCGACGTAGTACCCGTTCGACCAGGTCAGCGGCCGCCAGCTTCCGCCGGTGAAGACTACGACGTGGTTCTCTTCGTCGATATGCTTGATTCGCAGGACCACCACCTCGACGTCTTCCATGGCAGCGGGCGCCGCCGACGCGGCCGACGTTCAATCTGACGAGAAGGCCACAATTCAAAGTGGGCTCTCACCCGACGTTCAAATGCAGTTCATGCGACCCGCCCAGTTGGAAGCCGCCGGCCGCAAGTTCCCAGTGGTGTACGTGCCGTTTGGCCTGATCGAGTGGCACGGAGTTCATCTACCGCTCGGCAACGACGCGATCAAGGCCCATGGGATTCTGGTCAAGTGCGCCGAGAAGTTCGGCGGCGTGGTCTATCCACCGGTGTACTTTCATAACGGATTCCGGCAAGAGCACCTCGTGCCTGTGCTGACGGACCTGTTCAATCGCCTGAAGCGGACCGGGTATCGTGTCATCATCGGCGTCTCGGGGCATAACGTCCGGGGGCAGATCGACATGATCAACAAGGGGCTGGAGCCCGTGACGGCCGATGGCACCGTGGCGGGGATCGGGCTCTGGGAGATTACGCTCAGCCGGGGGCCGGAATCGGCCTCGGATCATGCGGCCAAATGGGAAACGTCGAATATGATGTTTCTCTATCCCGATCTGGTCGACATGTCCGAGTTGGGCGACGGCCCCATCAACCTCGACATGAAGCCTCCATCCGGGATTGGCGGTTTGGACCCTCGCACGCACGCCTCGGCTGAGGTGGGCCGGCGAAACGTGGAGCTGGCGGCCGAGGCCATTGGTCGGAAAGCCGAGGAGTTGCTGGGCTCGCTGCCGGAGGACCAGAGATCGTTCAACCTGGAGACGGTGGCCCCGGGGCACTGGTGGCTGGTATAGCCGGACTCCGCAGCCGTTCGCGTCCGAGGCGGGTGTCCGGTTTTCGGATTTTTTAGGAATAAACCGCCAGGTGCCGGCATCTAAGCTCCCGCCCGACAGGTTTGAGGGAAAAATCCGCGAACTTTCTGACGGGTTCGCGCGTCTATTGGCGATAGAGAGGGTAAGGGACGTTTCGGACTCATGTTTTGTCCGGGACAACCGCAGCCCCAAACAGAAGGAAGAGGACCGATGATTTCGTTGTGGTCGAGTTTCAAAGCCGAACCGCGATGCCAAGCGCGTACAGCCGATTATTCGGCGAATACGCCGCTCGGGCATCCTTTGCGCTTGTGACACTTGGCTACCCTCTGGACGATTACCTCCACGCCCGGTGTCAAAGCGACATCGGGCTTTTTTCGTGCAATCACCGGAACATGGACCGGTAGCTGAGACGGCATAGCACCTGGCTGAAAACCAGGAGACGAGGATTCGAGCGCCTCCCGGTCCACTTGCGCTCGGCGTACGCGCAGAACATGCCCCGTTCGTCTAGTGGCTCAGGACGGCGGACTTTCGATCCGCAAACAGGGGTTCGATTCCCCTACGGGGTACTCGACACGGTAGTCGCGGGCCGGTTGTCCAGACACGGCTGATAACCGTGTTGTGCTGAGTTCGACTCTCAGGGCTACCACTGAAATACTAAACAACAAGGAGCTGAACGATGTTGCACGCACGTCGATTGAAACAGATACGCCCGGCCAAGCATGGGGTCGTGGTGTAACAGGCAGCACAGCGGACTTTTAATCCGCCAGGTGTGGGTTCGATTCCCGCCGGCCCTACTTGCACTGCTGGCGCGTAGCTCAGTGGTGAGAGCGACGTCCTTATAAGACGCGGCGTTGGTCGTGGCACTCTTGTGTTTGGGTCGGTAGCTCAGCGGCAGAGCGGGTGCCTGTTAAGCACCGGGGCGTGGGTTCGAGTCCCACCCGTCCCTCTGATTGTTGGATTGCGGGGTAGTTTCTGTCGGTAGAAATACGTGGCTTTGAACCACGTGTCCGCAGGTTCGACTCCTGCCCCCGCAACTGAGAATGGCCAATGACCAAATCCGAATGACCAATGATCCTCAGTGGCGGTGGCATGCTCTTGGTCATTGGTGCTTGGACCTTGGTCATTCTTCCTGGAAGGCATCCGGCCGGATGAGGAACCTGTCTTGAAAACAGGCGGCGGCGCGAGCCGCTTGGGGGTTCGAGTCCCTCGCCTTCCGCTTTTTGGTATCGATGCAGCGACACAATTCGCTTCGGTAGCGGAGTGGCCGTGGGAACTCGGCATGGAGTCGTCAGCACTAAAGTTTACGTCCCTGGTGTAATTGGCGGCATGACTGGTTCCAACCCAGTTGGCCAGGGTTCGAGTCCTTGGGGGCGTGCTTTGCAGCGAACCTTTGCTCGTGAAATGGGCTCATCGTCCAACAGGAGGACGCCGGCGTCGCATGCCGGAAATCTCGGTGCAAGTCCGAGTGGGTCCACTGCAATCAATACGGTCCTGTAGCCTAGTGGCGAAGGCAGCTCCCCTACAAGGAGACGATCGGTGGTTCGAGTCCACCCAGGACTACTCGGAAAGCCTGAACCTTAGAGACGAACGACGATGCCCGACGATAAGCGATTCCTGAGAGAACTGAAGCGGCAGATCAAAAAAGCCGGCAATCGCAAGTTGCGCCGGTACTTGAAAGACGTCGACGCTGACATGAACGACTTCGACTACGGACGCGACCGTAGCGACACCATGAACGAACCGAAGCCCAGATACGCCAAGTGAGCAGAGCGGCCTGGCTTAAACCCAGGTGTTTGTAGGTTCGATCCCTACTCTGGGTACATGGCTCGGTAGGCAATTGGCAGACCACCTTGGCTTAGAACCAGGGATGTCGACCAACGCTACGCGTCGGTGCCCGGTTCGACCCCACCTGAGCCACTCGAACAATTACGTCCTCGTGGAGCAGTCAGGAGTGCTCGCCACCCTGTCAAGGTGGAGGCCATGGGTTCAAATCCCATCGGGGACGCTTTTTGGTATCCAATATCAAACACGTTGGCAACTCGGTGTCGTCGTCGGAATCGGCGTGTCGTTTGGCCACTGGACATGAAAAGGCACGGTACGCCAACCGGCAGAGCGGCGAAGCTCAAACCTTCGTGATTGCGGGTTCGACTCCCGCCTGTGCCACTTGAATATGCGTCGGTTGGGCATTGGCAGGCCCCGCTGGTTGTAACCCAGTCGTCCGTATGGACCTTGGCGGTTCGACTCCGTCCCGGCGCACTGATAGTACGGCCCGTTCGTCTAACGGCAGGATGTCAGGCCCTCAACCTGGCGATACGGGTTCGACTCCCGTACGGGCTACTTATGACGAAGTGGTGGAATTGGTAGACACGCGACGCTCAGAATGTCGTGCCCGCAAGGGTGTGGGAGTTCGACTCTCCCCTTCGTCACTCGATTGGCAAACGCTTCGCGAAATAGAGAACCTCTTCGTGCCAATACTGGATGACCCAGGAAATGTCAAAGGGAAAGACAGTGGTATCGTCCGTCATTGGGTAGCAGAAGTCGTCCCAGTATTTCACGAAGACCGATAGTTTCGTGGCGACAGCAAGTTCTTCCGTCCATGTGATAACAATGTTCTCGGAAGGAGAGAGCGAACGGGTTAAGTCTTCCAGCCAGCATCGACCATCGCTGGGATCGCCTGATGTGTCACACTCAACAGACGGTTCAAACACTTCGATTGACGGGCGGCGGGAACGGTCCTGGATGCACAACCTCCCCAGCGAGTGAGCTTTCTGTGCGGCGCACGCGTTCAACGGGCGAATATGCGAGAGTTGCTCTTCCGAGAGCAGGACGTACTTCGGGTCCGTCCATCTCCAAAGAAGTGGAAACTCTGCAAGTGGGGCGTAATCCGACTCAGCAAGGAAGAACTCGCTTTGGCACATGAAAGCAGTGTAACAGACGGCGGCCGAGTACGCAAACAGGCAAAGCGACGAGGTCGAGAGCCTCGTGATTTTGCAGGTTCGACACCTGCCTCGGTCACTGACATGATCCCGTGGTCCAATGGTGAAGACGCCTGGATGACACCCAGGAGAGTGATGGTTCGATTCCATCCGGGATCACTCGATGGTCTGTAGGTGTTCTGGCAGCACACCTCCGTGGTAAGCGACCAACGCTGCGCGTCGGTGCCCGAGACCGGGCTCGATTCCCACCGCGGACCTCTGACAATCGGGCTGGCATGTTCCAAGGGAGGCGACTGACTCTTGCAAAGTCGGTGTGATGGGTTCGATTCCCATCCGGTCCACTGAAGATACGGGCTCATGGTCCAACGGAAAGACTCCAGTTCGGCAGACTGGCAATCCGGGTTCGATTCCCGGTGGGTCCACTGACATATACGGAAGGTAGCCGGATACGGTTTGCCGGACCGGTTTGCTAAACCGGCGACCTTCGGGTCATGTGGGTTCAAATCCCATGCCTTCCGCTGGAAGAGGATCGACATGTTGGCCGTAGCTTAATTGGCAGAGCACTTGGCTGTGACCCAGGTATGTGCCGGTTCGAGTCCGGTCGGCCAACCTTTTGGAGTCCGGTGCGCCGAACGATCGCCGGACGGCCTTTGCGGTTCGCACGACGATCACCGCATGTGTCGGAGTCAAGAAATGGATTGGAGATGAACGATGGTTGCCAAAGTACTGAATCGCCCGGCGCTGGTCTTGAACCGCAACTGGCAACCGGTGAACGTGGCCACGGTGGCCCGGGCACTGGTCCTGCTGTGGAACGAGTCGGCGCGCGTGGTGGACCCGGCCGACTACCAGCTCTACACCTGGGAGGACTGGTCGACGCTGCGCCCACACGACGGCGAGCGGTTCATCCAGGCCGTGCGGTTCCGGCTGCGGGTGCCGGAGGTGGTCACGCTGACCGGTTACGACCGGCTGCCCACAACGGCCGTGACGTTCAGCCGGCGGAACATCTTCAAGCGCGACCGGTTCACCTGCCAGTATTGCGGTGCCCAACCGGGCAGCGAAGAGTTGACGCTTGACCACGTCGTTCCTCGTGCGCAGGGCGGCGAGTCGCGCTGGGACAACTGTGTGCTGGCATGCCTGGCGTGTAACAAGCACAAGGCCGACCGCACGCCCCAGCAAGCCGGTATGCGCCTGCGCCACAAGCTGGTCCGGCCGACGTGGAATCCGCTTTACGCGGCCCACGAGGTGCGGATCGAGAGTTGGTCGAAGTTCGTCAGCGAGGCGTACTGGAACGTCGCGCTGGAGAAGTAGATGTGAAAACGCTCTTCCCAAAGCGGAAAGTGGAAAGCCGAAAGCGGAAGAGAAGGTGGAGGGTCGATTGCTCGGCTTTCCACTTTCCGCTTTCAAAAGACGCTGGAGCAAGACGGCACGGCAACCGGCTGCAAGGGAGGTCGAAGTGGGTTCGACTCCCACCGGCGTCTCTGACCGTCCAACTGCCGGTTCAGACTACATCTCTTTTTGCAAGAAAGATGTCCGAACCAAACCCTCGTTGGATGGCCCTTGATACAAGAGCCCAACTGCCTGCTGGGAGTACATGACGGTCCTAAGGTAGCGATGCCGGGCGACCGGCTAGTCAGCGGCGCTGAAGTCTCTCGAAGACGAAGGGGCCAGTCAACAATCGGCGATTTACCTCGTCGGTACGGACGGCCGTAGCGAAAGCACCTCTTGGCAAACCTTCGTTGGGCATTTGGATACGACGGCGACTGCCGGTTCGGAGTACATGTGAGTTCGATTCTCATCGCCCCGACTTTGATGTTGGACACTCGGGGCGGGCTCAATGGGCGAGCCAACCTCCGACCACAACTTCGTCGCCACCGAAACATGACCGACTGCCGACTCGGAGTACATGATCTACAATCCGCAGGTTGTGGGTTCGAGTCCCACCCGCGTCGTCATTGACATGGCGCGGTAGGCAAACTGGTAAAGCCGCCGTAACGTCTCTGATTCACAACTTCGTCAGGATTCAATACACACTCGACTGTCCGTTTGGAGTACATGGCAAACGACCGAAAGGTCTTGCGGGTTCAAGTCCCGCCCCGTCCGCTGATAGTACGGATTCTCACGGACGGGTCCTCTAAGCATCGCTTCGTCGAGTGCTGATACACCGATCCGACTGCCGGTGCGGAATACATCCACCAAACCCCAATGCCAGGGAAGCGGGAGCTTCCCAGCGTCCACGTGACGCGGCGATTCTGCCCACCCTTCGTCGGATCTTTTTTGAAGGAGGTCATAATGGCCAACAAGACTCTGTTTTCCAGCATCAAGAGCAAGCTGACCCGTACCGACTCGTACAACGAGGCCGGAGGCCGGGCGTACAAGTTCACGCCGAAGCACGCCCTGGCCCAGATGGCGGCCACGGGATGCTTCAACGGCGTTTACTACGCTCGCGCCGAGAGCCAGCTAGACGAAATGCGCAAGCTGATCGACCAGGTCGACGACAACGTCTTCCTGGCCAAGCTGGCGGTCTACGCGCGTGATCGCGCCTACATGAAGGACATGCCGGCGGCGCTGTTGGTCATCCTGTCCAGGCGTGACACCGAGCTAATGCACCGCGTGTTTGATCGGGTTGTGGACAACGGTCGCGTTCTGCGCACCATGTTCCAGATGATCCGGTCGGGACAGTTCGGTCGCACCAGCCTGTCGTCCAGCTTGCAGCGGGCGTTCCAGCGCTGGCTGAACGAGGCATCGGTCGGCAAGTTGCTGTCGGCGTCCATCGGTAACGATCCGAGCCTGCGGGACATCCTGCGGATGGCTCGGCCGAAGCCGAAGGACAACGCTCGGCGTGCGCTGTTCGGCTGGTTGACCGACAAGGAGACCGAGAAGTGGGCTCCGGCCACCGAGGCCGACCTGCCGGCTCAAGTCCAGGGTTTGATCGCTTACCGCCAGGCAGACACTGCCGAGGCACAGGCGTTGATCCTGGGTGACCTGTCGGTTCGCTGGGACCTGCTGGCCGACGCGGCCAAGGGTCCGCTGGTCTGGAAGGCGATCGCCCGCCAGATGGGACCGCAGGCTCTGCGGATGAACCTGAACACGCTGCTGCGTCACGAGGCGCTCGGTAACGGTAAGACTGACCGAGAGATGGTCGATTACGTTGCGGACCGCATCGCGGACGCAGACGCCATCCGCCGCTCGCGTCAGTTCCCGTACCAGTTCCTGGCCGCGTACCTCAACGCTTCGGCCGACGTACCGCAGAAGATCAAGGCGGCCCTGCACCGGGCGGCTGAGATCGCCTGCGGCAACGTGCCGGAGCTGCCGGGTCCGGTCGTGATCGGCCTGGACACCTCGGGTTCGATGGGTTGCCCGGTTACTGGTTTCCGCGGTCGCGGAGCCACCACGAAGATGCGTTGTGTCGACGTGGCGGCCCTGTTCGCCGCGGCGATCCTGCGTCGCAACCCGGACAGCGTGGTTATCCCGTTCGACACCCGCGCGTACAACGTCCGGGTCGATCCGGGGGACACGATCCTGAGCCTGTCCCAGCGGCTGGCCAAGTACGGTGGCGGTGGAACCGACTGCTCGATTCCGCTGCGCGAGGCCAACACCAAGCACCGCAAGCGCCCGTTTGCCGGTTGCGTGCTGGTCAGCGACAACGAGAGCTGGGTGGGCACCGGCCGATACGGTTCTACGGGCGTGATGACCGAGTGGCAGACGTTCGTGAAGAACCAGAAGCGGCTCGGCGTCCAGTCACCGAAGTTGGTATGCATCGACATCCAGCCGTACGGATCGACGCAGGCACCGGACCGTGGCGACATCCTGAACATTGGCGGCTTTTCGGACGCCGTGTTCAACGTGGTCGCCTCGTACTTGGGTGACGACGCCGGAAGGTTCGTCGCCGAGGTGGAGTCTGTTGAGCTGTAATCGAAGACGCCCCCGGCCGGAGTGATTGGGCTGGGGGCGTTTTTTCCTATGACCTTCTGGTCTGCGAAATCAAAGGGTTATTTCTTGACCTTCGCAGAAGCCACGGGAATTATCTCCTGCGAGGCTAACCATCGCAGTGCCCCGGTTTGCCACGCTTCCCACATCGGTCCACGATAGCCGTTGAGGCCGTGCCCGCCACTTGGCAACTCCAGATATGCACTCGCGACGTTGTGCGTCTTGAGTGCCTTGTGAAATAGTCGGCTGTTGTCGGGCACAACGGCCTTGTCGTCTTTGGCGTGCGCTAAGAAAGCGGGTGGCGTGTTCTTCGTCACCTGCGTCTCGTTGGAGAATAACGCTATGGATTCGGCCGAGGGGTCTTTGCCCAAGAGGTTCTGTTTCGACCCGCGATGAGTCTTTTCGCCCATCGTGATGACCGGATAGATCAAGACCATGAAGTCCGGGCGACAACTCACGCGGTCGATGGGGTCGGTCGCCTTCGGATCGCCCGCGTCGAAGTGCGTCCCGGCGGTCGAAGCCAAATGGCCGCCAGCGGAGAATCCCATTACTCCGATGCGATTCCCGTCCAGTTTCCAGCTTCTGGCGTTGGCGCGAGCCGTGCGAAGCGCACGCTGGACATCGCCGAGCGGAACCAATGGCCGCCCCTTGGGAAGCTCGTACTCCAGCACGATTCCCACAATTCCGTGCTCGTTGAGCCAGCGCGCGACGCCATGCCCTTCTGGTCCGGTCACCAATCCTCCGTACCCTCCGCCGGGGCAGATCACCACGGCCGCTCCATTACCGTTGGCCGGATGATGAACCGTGATCGCGGCCTTGCTCGGGGGTGTCTGGCCAGGCCAAAGCGCGATCCGTTCCGGCGTGGCCGCCGTATCCGCGCCAACCACGGGAGCGGCAAAGGCCCAAACCGTCAGAATGCTTGCCAGCAGAGCCAACAAGTCCATTTGTCGAAGAACCGAAACCGCCTGTCGCATTGTCTTTATCTCCAGATCAGGCACACAGCACACAATCTCTCTGTTCATAGTCTCATCAGACAGCTCCAATTTGCGCGGCACGCCGGTGTATTATACCATCCAGACGTGCCCTGCAACATCTGGACGGTCGAATCGGTGCTGCCCGTTGGGTCAGGACAAGCTACACATCCTGCACCTGCTGGGGCATGGGCCGCCGGGCTCGGTGCAGATCGGCGCGGGGCTGCACGGCGGTTTAGTTCTACGCGCTCAACGGGTGTTTCGACCCGCCGGACTGGATTCGCATACACGGGTGCTCGGTGGCGAGCAGCACGGTGCCGGTGGCCGGGCGCGGAACGTGGAGCGGGTCGTCAGGGCGTTGCCCAGCGGCAACATACCCGAAGTGATTGTGGCAGAGTGACTTGTGGAGCAGAATGGCTTCACTGCGTCGTTAGGCCGGAGTACCTTGTTGCGTCCGAAGACGGCAACACTTCTTGTACTTCTTACCGCTGCCACAGGGGCACGGAGAGTTGCGGCCCACTCTCCGCCGCCGAAGCACCGCTCCGGCAAGGAGACTCTTGGTGTTCTGGCGAAACATCCCCTGAAGCATTTGATACATCTCCGGGTTCTTTCGCTGAAGAACCTCAGGGGCTTCAAAGAGGTATTCGGTAAGAACGGCGAGATACTCCGCTTCGTTTGTGTAGGCGTACTTGTGGATGTGGGACCGCTTTCTCGGAGGTTGCGCCAGTTCTTTGCCCATCCACTCGATCCAGGGACGAACGACCTCTGGAGGGATTCCTGCGGGGATGCCATCTACCGTTCCGTCGGCCTTGTCGACCAGATGGGCAAACTCATGAATCCCAACATTCCGCTTGTCTCTAGGATTGGTAAAGCCTCCAATCAAATCCGGTTTGGAAAGAACCATCGTGCCGCTGAGGTGTCCCAAGCCGACCATGCCCAGGGTATCGGCCTCCTCGTCGGTGGAGTAGTTGCGCCCGAACGCGGAGGGGTAGATCAACACTTCACCCAGCCCGGCATACTCCCAATCAGGAAAACCGAAGATGGGGATGATGGCGCTGGCGGCGACCAGCACTCGGCAGAGATCGTCTACTTCCGTGCGTATCCCCGTGATCCGCATCTCATCGAGGAAGACCTTGATAAGCTGCCGAAACCTCTCCTTCTCGGAGTCATTCAGCGCATTGTAGTAAGCAACATGTGTTTGAAGCATCACCTCCCAGGCTGGGGAAAACGGTCGATTCATCACGTCCATTCGCCGCAAACACCGCCGCCTCGCGAGCCAATAGACGAACACACCTAGCAGAATAGAGGGGAGAAACAGGGGATGGAAGTAGCCAATGATACCGGGCACGACAGTGAAGAAGCCTGCAAGGATGAGAGCATATCGTCGGTTCTTGCGGTTCTTCTCAGGCGTGATGAGCATAGCCTACTCCCGCGTAGCGACAACGCATCAAAATCTATTGACCTCGGACGTTCATGCGAATCGAGTACAGACCCTTGCGGGCAGTGATGAACAGCGTGCGTCGATCCTTCCCACCGAAGCAGACGTTGGACGGGGCTTCGGGAACCTCGATGGTGGCGATGTTCTTGCCCTCGGGGCTGTAGATATGCACGGCTCCGCGCGACAAGTACAGGTTTCCCTGCTCGTCGAGCGTCATGCCGTCAGAGCCCACCGGCGCGATCAGCTTGCGGTCGGTCAACGAGCCGTCCGGCCCGATGCGGTAGACGTAGGTCTTGCTGTCGCCTGCGTCCGCCACGTATAGCAGTTTCCCGTCAGCCGTGCCGATAACGCCGTTGGGCTTGACCAGGTTGTCTAGCCCTTACGCAAGCGAATAGCGAGAGTCAGTTCAATCGATAGTTTGAGCAGC
>CAYUIQ010000021.1:0-54483 GCA_964444795.1 uncultured Planctomycetaceae bacterium | reverse complement strand
CAAAAGCCCTCACCTGGCTCGCTGCGCTCGCCGTCCTCTCCCAGAGGGAGAGGGGGGGAACCACTTCATCAAAGCCACCGCTCGAACCACGCCCGGGTGTGTCGGGCGGTTTGGTGGTCGGGGTCGAAAAAGATGCCCGTGTGGCCGCGGCTGGGGATCAATACGACGCGCGCGTGTTCCGGTGCGGCGTCGCGCAGCCGAAATGCGTTTTGGTGGGGAACCAGCCGGTCGCTCGTCCCGTGGATAATCAACACCGGCGCGGTCGTTTGCGTTATGGCCAGGGCCGCGTTGGAAAGGTCGGGGTCGAACCCTCCCAGCCGCCCCGCTTCGTCGATCGCCTCTTGAACCGTTTCCTCGTCGAGGTTCCTTCCCACGCCGAACACGGCCGATCGGGCATAGTGGGGAACCTCCTTGCGCATCGAGCAAAACGGCGCCACGGCTACCACGGCCTTGACCCGCGGGTCGCGACCGGCCAGATGGATCGACGCGGTCGCGCCGTACGAAACCCCGTAGGCACCCAGCGGTTCGACCAGCAGCCCGCGACAATCCAGCGCATCGATCACCTGCGAGAGATCGGCCGCTTCACGAGGACCGTACGTGAGCCACTTGCCGCTGGATCGCCCGTGCCCGCGCGAGTCGACCAACACGGCCCGATACCCGGCCTCCGCCAATCGCCGGGCGGTACCCATCATTCCCAGACTCTGCCCGTAGAATCCGTGCGACACGAGAATGGTCCCCCGAGGCGGCCCGATCTCCGGCGGCGGATCGAGTAGGGCAACCGAGAGTGTGGCTTCCGGGGGACCGACGCGCACGGGAAACTGGCAGTCGACTCCGGCAAGGCAAACGGCCGGCGGAAGCGGATTGGCGTCGCTTGCCAGCAGATTCAGGCGGTTCGGCGCGCTGGCGATCGCCTTTCCCAAGTTCCGCGCGCATCCGCCGGCCGACATCATGCCGATGCCCGTCACGGCCAGGGCCAACACGACGCCGCGGGACCAGCGAAGCAACCATCGCACCGGCCCGGTTGTGTCGGCGGGCGGATCATCCGGCCGTTCACGACATTCGTTACATCTCGCAGGCTTTGCCATGGGATTCTTTTCTATCTCCACGCGGGTGCCCAATCCTTTCCCGACATCGGGAAGATCCGGGGTTCGACTTCTGCCGGTTCCCGGTCGGTGCGGTCCTTTGTATCGAAGGGGAAGCGAGTGTTTTCGGTTTTTCCGAGAAGTGTGCTCGTGCCGGAAACACGGAAAAGGCACGAGTTGCATCTGAATGCGAGGCGCTGAAATCAACAAAGTTTTCCCGACCCAATCCACAGCGCCTCGGCGGGCGTTAATTCTTGGCCCATGCCGGTTGTGCCGGGGTCGGCGGCTTGACCGGGCTCCTTTGTGGTGTATGGTTTGTCGGTCGTCGATGGGGACGCATCCAGCGGAGAAGGTTTGGAATTATGCCCAAGTTCACCTCGACGATCCTTGCCCTGGCCGTGAGCGTGCTGGGCATCGGGTATCTTGTGTCCCGATACCCGTCGGTGCGGCAGACGGCCGCCCGGGTCCATCTCGAACTACCCTGGTCCGGTTCGGCGCCGGCGTCCGAAGTTTCGCAACCATCGGCGTCTCCACCCCAAACGATAGAGACTCCCCAGCCGGTGGTTGTCGAAACGAGCGACGCGGTCGAAGGGCCGGTTGCGGAACGACTCGAAGAGCCGCTCGCCGACCCGGTCGCCGAACCGATCGTACCGTCCGAATCGGTGGCGGCCGCCGAACCGGAAGTGCCACCCGAAACCGAAGCCGTTGCCGAGCCCCTACCGACCGAGGAAACGGCGCCAGCGCCCCTTCCGGCATTGCTGGCGGAAGACGCCATCGCCACGCACCCGGCACTTCCGGCGTCGCTTCGCCCGGTAAGCCTCAGCGACCTCAGCGCCGCGGTACCGTTGGCTCCCATTCGGCGCGATGACACGGCCGGGCCGTCCTTGATGGAGAAGAATCCCCCCGCGACGTGGGACGCCCCGGAAACGCCCCCTTGGCAAGAACCGCAACGCGAACCGCCCCGGATGGGCGATATCCAACCGCTGCCGCCGATCGACTCCCGCCCGCCGGTCGTTATTCCCCAGGCCCGCAACCCGTCGTCGATCCCCTTCTATCCGACGACCGGTTTGCGGTAAGGGGCGGCCCCCCTTTCGTCCCCCTACTTCCCAAAGCAGGCGACCGAGCCGTCTTTCAGGCTGAGGTAGAGCTTCCCGGCGGCGGCCGACATGCCGTCGAAGACGGGTAGGGCGTCAAGTTTGCACTGGGAGATCGTCTTGCCGTCGGCGGTGGAGACAACGCGAAGGAGAATATCCCTCTGTCCGGAGAAGGCGGCCAGCGCCTCGGGCTCGTTTTCGAAGCTGAGTATACCCTCCGTTTTCTCACCCAAGTCGACCGGTCCGGCCACGACCAATTGGTCGGCGGCCAGGACCATCGCCCGAACGGTCAGCGACTCGGTGTCGGTCCAGACGATCTCGCCTCTGGCCGGCGCCGGCTTGCCTCGACGTCCGCCCTTGCTGGGCGCGCTCTTGCTGGGCGGCGGCGTGGCGACTTTGCGGCCGCGTGCGAAGAGTTGGTAGACGTCGGCCCGGTGTCCGACGGGCCCGTTGGATACTTGTGCCCGGCCGTAACCGTAGGCCACCTTGTCGTTGAAGCAGAGGATGCGTCCGGCCGAATTGGCGTTGGCCGTATTGGCCCAACCACCCCAGCCCGCGCCGCGGACGTCGGTTCCCAGAACCCAATAGGACCGGACAAACCATTCCTCGCCCAGCAGTCCGGCAATGGCGAACAGGTGGGGCTTGGTGGTCGGCGCCCTCCGGCCTTCGCGGTCAAAACAAAAGTGCTTCAAGTAGACCGAATCGCCGTCGCCGGTGAGCAGGTCCGTGGCGGTTCCTTCCATGTTGAACCCGCCCTCGGTGGTGAGCTGTTTTCCCGAGTCCGGGTCGAGGTGGTAGAACATCGTCTTGGAAAGCTCTTCACCGCTGGCCGGATCGAGCCGATAGAGCACGATGCCGCCGTCGGTATAGGTGGAGCGTCCGGCCGTGACGTAGACGATATCGTTTTGCACGAGTACCGAACCATGGACGGGCCAAGTCGACTCCAACTGTCCGTAAGCCGCGATGAGCCGTGCCGTGGGAGCGGCTTGAAATCGCCAGACAAGCCGGCCGTCGGCCGCGCCGAGGCAATAGACCCAGCCATCGGCCGATCCGAAGAGGACGGTTCCCCGGTAAATCGTCGGCGAGCTATCGATCCGGCCGCCGGCGGTAAATCGCCAGATTTCCCGGCCGTCGTCGGCCGACAGAGCGTGGACCGTTTGGGTGTCGATCGCGGCAACGAACACGGCTCCCCCGGCGGTGACCGGTTGCGTCAAACGCCCGCCGATCGAGACCGACCACTGCTTCTTCGGCGCATCGGGGATACTGCCTCCGATCGCCCCGCTTCGCGTCACGTCGTGGCGATACATGGGCCAGTCGTCGTCCTTGGGGTCGGCGACGGGAATCGGTTTCCCATAAAGGGGTCCCTTTTCCAGCACCGGCTCCGGCGGAAACGGCATATGCCCGCTCTCGTCTCGTTGCGGTGCCACGGCAAAGAATCCCGGCGCTTTCATGGTGAGAAAACAAGCACACGCGTCGGGCGGTGCATAGAGTAGTCCGTTGGCCGGCATGATCCCGTACTGGCAGGTGCCGCGAACCCAACTGTTGTTGCTCAGCCATCCCTCCTCCAGGTCGAGCACTTCGATTCCCGACTTGCCGGTAAAGATGAATCGTTCCGACGCCTTGTTGCGATAACATCGATGGTGGGGCATGCCGACGCGCGGCGCGGCCGTGTCGATCTTTCCCTTGGACTCGCCGGTCGCCAGATCGTATCCGTTGAAGCCCGGGCCGACCCAGACGGTGCCGTTGATGACGAAGATATCGACCGGCGAGTTGTAGCCCTCGGCACACGGGGCGGACCAGAGCTCCTTGCCGTCGGCGGCGGAGTATGCCCGAAGGGTACACGGCCTCTTGCGTGGAAATCCGCCTTCGCTCCATCCATGCACGCCCCACTCCACCTTACCGGTTGCGGGTTTGCTATCCTCCGACTTACCGGCGTTCTGGTCGGCCAGCAAGACCACGTCGTCGGTGGCCACCAGCGTGGGCCCGGAGAAGGCCATGCGGCGCTCGGGTGTTTGGCGAGCCGTTCTCCATTGCTCCTCGCCCGACGACGTGTCGAGGCACGCGATGCCGAGCGTGCTCTGGTAATATAGACGCTTTCCTTTCACCGCCAGGCTCAGCGGCAGCAGGAACTCGGTCTCGTCGAAGTCCTTCTTCCACAGTTGTTTCCCCGACTCGACGTCGATCGCCGTGATGTACCGGAAATCGGTCGGCTCGGGCTCGCCTCGGCGATACAACCCGCCGCCACGCCGGTATATCTCGGAAGTGCCGACGACCAGGTACGCGACGCCGTCGTCGACGAGGATCTCATCGGTTCGCTCGGTTCCCTCGAAAACCGTAAGGGTTTCGCCCGTCGCGCCATCCAACACGGTGACCGGACCGGCCAGCCCGTCGGTCATGTACACCCGATCGCCCACCGCGACCAATCGCCGGGGCAAATGGACCGGTCCGGAGCGGAAGTGACGCAGCACGTCGTTCCACTGGGTAATGTCCTTTTTCCAGAGCAGCGTCCCGTTGAACGCATCGCGGGCGACCAGCTTCCAGTTCCCCTGATACCGGATCGAGGCCAGCGGTGCCTCGTCGACGATGAAGAAGACGCGTCCGCCGGCCGAGACGGCGGCGCTCATGCTGGCCATTTCTTCATGGCTTCGACCCCATCGCGGTCCGGAGACCCACTGATACGATCGGGGGATGTCGATCTGGCGGTCGGCGGCCACGGCGTTATTATCCGCCGAGTGCAGGTAATGGGTCCACTGGTCGATATCCGCCGGCCAGGGTTTGACGATCTTCTTCCCCTCGACAAACGCCACGCCGCCGGGCGTCAATACCCGGAGGATCTCCTCCCGGGCCACGGTCGTTTTCTCGCTGGAGTCGATCAGCAGGTTGACGAGACTCTCGGTATAGGGCAGCCGCGAGCCGTCGTACCGGTCGATCGAAATCTTGCCGTAAAGGTTCAAGGCGTGGATATTCTCCCGCGCCACGAGCACGTTTCGCTGGTCCGTATCCAGGCCGTGGACAAGGTACCGGTCGTTGACCCGCAGCTTGGCGGTTTCGCGGCCGTCGCCACAGCCAAGATGGACGACCAGTCCTCCCTGGACTCCCGAGGATTTGGCCATCTCGGCCACATCGGCCCAAACCGGCGACGCAGCCGCGGCGATCAACAGCAGGAAGGCGATCTTTCTTCTCATGACGTTTCCATTCCCATTGCAAGAGTTTGTTTCAAAACGATCGGTCGTCCACGGCGGGCAGACCGGCGTAAGTGTATACTATAGTGTTCCGGCGGGGTGGTGGCAATGAATGGGCCGTTTGTGCGCGACGGTGGCGAAGAGCATGCCGCCTCAACTGGCAGATGCGTTACGTATCTTGAAGGGCACGATGAGCCGGGATCCGGTTCCGGCTGACTGATACGGGATAAGGAGAGAACGGTATGAATCTGAATCGAGCCGTTTATGTCGGTCTGATCGGTCTCCTGGCCGGTCTGGTCAATATCACGCCTATCGTGTCGCGGGAGGCGGAACGGCAGACCATTTTGCCGCAAGACAACGGCCAAGCGCTCGTCAACCCGCGGATGGGCTGGACGCTGCACTACTACTCGAACACTATCTCGAACTACGGCTCGAAACTCCAACCGTCGGACACCCTGGACGATTTTCCCGGCCTGTCGACCATTTACTTGCGGCTTCCCTGGTCCTTTCTCGAGCCGGAGGAAGGCAAGTTCGACTGGTCGGTGGTCGACACGCCCGCCCAACGCTGGATCGCCAAGGGTAAGAAGATCGCGTTTCGCGTAAGCTGCTGCGAAAGCTGGATGCGGTACGCAACTCCCCGGTGGGTGGAAGACGCCGGCGCCAAGGGGCATAACTTCACGGTTGGCAAGGGTCTCGATGAAGACGGGCCGTTCTGGGAGCCGGTCTACGACGATCCCGTATTCCTGGCGAAGCTCGAAAACTTCCTCGCCGAGTTCGCGCGGCGGTACGACGGCAATCCGAACGTGGCCTTTATCGACGTCGGCTCGTTCGGCGTTTGGGGAGAGGGGCACTGTTGGGCCAGTACCAAGCTCGACGTTCACGACGCGATTCGGAAGCAGCACATCGACCTTCACCTGAAATACTTCCGGCACACGCTCCTTGCCGTCAGCGACGATTACATCGGGCCGGACAATCGGGTCGCCCGGCATCCGCTGACCGATTACATGCTCGCCCAGGGCGTGACTCTTCGCGACGATAGCATCTGTGTCCAGCCGCCGCCGGACTCCTGGTTCCACGCCGAACTGGCCCAACCGTTTTGGCCGAAGATGCCGGTCGTCCTCGAACATGAGCATTACGGCTCGTCGCTCAAGCGAAACGCATGGCGCGACGGTTCGCTGTTGGTCCAATCGGTCGAGGATTATCATGCGGCCTATATGTCTATTCACTGGTGGCCGCACGAGTTTCTGGCCAAGAACCGTGACGTGATCGAGCGAATCAATCGCCGCCTGGGGTATCGCTTGCAGCTTCGCCAGGTCTCCTTGCCGGGGAAGATCACGCTGGGGCAACCGTTCGACGTTAGGGCAACCTGGGCCAATGCGGGCGTCGCGCCATGTTATCCGGGCGGATTCATGGCCTTGACGCTCAAAGACCGCAAAGGGGGCATCGTCTCGCTTCACGTGGCCGACCGTTTCGACATGCGCGATCTTCCCGTGGGCCCGCCGGACAAGGCCCCGTTGCGCGAGTTGCACGCTAACTTTACCATGGCACGCGTCTACTCGGACGGGCCAAGGGAATTCGCCCGATCGGCGACCGAGGGGACCTTCGACGCGTTCATTTCGGTCGGCACACTCGACGGCACCCCCAAGCTCGCCCTGCCCCTGGATCACGACGACGGCCGGCACCGCTACCGCATCGGCACCGTTACGGTCGCCCGGCCGTGAAGCCTGCCAGAAAGGCGTTTTCCTTCATTTTTCGGAAATCCGCACGTTCCGTGCAGCGTTTCGGCGGCTCGGTTGTATAACTAAGAAAGCTGCCACCACCGTGCCGGCCCATGTCCGACCTTTGTCGCAAGGGAGCGTCATGACGGAGGAAACGGAAGCCATCCGAAGGGTGCTGTCGGGCGATGTCGACGCATTTCGTGTGCTGGTCGGACGATATGAGCGGCCCGTGGCGGTATTGCTCGGCAACCTGATCCCCGATGCGCACCGACGTGAAGACATTGCCCAGGACGTGTTCTTGGCCGCCTTTCGCCGGCTCGATACGTTCGACCCGATGCGAGGGCGATTTTCAACGTGGCTACTGACGATCGCTCGAAACAAGTGCTTCAACGCAATCAAGAAGAAGACGCCCGAGTTTCACGATGACTTGCCGCATCCGGCTCGCACGCGGACTCCGTACGATGAGGCGGTCGGCAAGGAGTGGCTGAGGTGCCTGGACCGGGCCCTGGACGATCTGCCGCCACGGCTTAAGACGGTCTTCGTGTTGGCCGAGATCATGGACCGGCCGATCGAGGAGATTGCCGAGATTGAAGGGATCCGGCAGAGTTCGGTCCGCTCACGGCTTAGTCGAGCCAAGAAGAAACTGCGAGCGGCTCTGCAACCATACGCCCAAGGTGGATTATGAATCGAAAAGAGACCTACCAGGCGTGGAAGAACCGGCGAAAGGAGGTCGACGTCGACGCCGGCTTCGTCGACCGGGTGATGCGGCAGGTCGTTGCGCCGGAGGAACGACCATCGGGCGACATGCCGTCGATCCGTCGATCTCATCAAGCCAGCGGCGAACGCGTATGGGGATTACCTACCATCGCCGCCCTGCTGCTGGCCAGTCTGACCGTGGGGCTGTTGCGATACGGCTCCGTCATTGCCTTTCTTCTCTTCATGCGTTCCACGGGATACTAATCATGTCAACACCCACCGACGTCGACCATACACTCGCCGGCGACGTCCACCGAAGAAAGCCCTCGGTGTCACTCCTCCTCTCGCTGCTGGGCGGCGGCCTGGGACACATCTACTGCGGGCGACTGGGCAAAGGTGTCGCCCTGCTGTCGATCACGGCCCTGATCGGCCCGCTGGTCATCGCGGCGCTGTTTCTCGGCCAAACAGGCTGGACGTACCCCTTGTTGATCGGGTCGTTCGTCGTGGCGAATCTCATCTGGTTCTACGCCATCAGCGACGCTTTCAAGATCGCCCGACGGATGCCGCCCGATTACCGGCTGAAGGACTACAACCGATGGTACGTCTACCTGCTGCTGATTCTGCTGGCCTGTCCGGTGGCCACGACCTACGCCCTACTGATCCGGGAAGGGATCTGTGAAGCCTTCGTCATTCCCTCGCGGAGCATGTTCCCGACCATCCGCCACGGCGATCGGCTCTTGGTCGACAAACGCGTCTATCGCCACGAACCCGTGCTGCCGAGCGACGTTGTCGTCTTCGTCAACCCGAACCAGCGTCAGCGGTATTGGATCAAACGGGTCGTTGCCCTGCCCGGCGACGTCGTCGAGATCAAAGACGGCCGTCTGCTCGTCAATGGCGAGAAGCTCCGGCGTGTGAAGGTCGAGGATCTCGGCCAAGACGGCGACGAGGATCAACTTTGCGGTGAGGTTTTCGAGGAGACGCATGGCCCAGCGACGTACCGTATCTGCCTCACTCCGGACGGCGCCAAGGGCAATCGCGACTGCCCCGACCATCCCCCGACGACCGTCCCGCCCGGCCACTGCTTCGTCCTCGGCGACAACCGGAATCAAGCCCGCGACAGCCGCGACGTCGGGCCGATCCCCCTGGCCGACATCGTCGGCCGGGCCGTATGTATCTACTTTCCGCGCTGGGAACGGCTGAAGTGAGCGGGCCTCCAGGTCGCAACGAACGGGGGGCTCGGGACGCCCGTTCTCTCCACACCGACGGCCTCGGAGGGCCATCGTACTAGGCTTGAGACCGGGGCCTAATCTTCGATCGTCGAAACCGAGCCGGGGCCGCCGGGGCAGGTAAGCTGCGGGCTGGCGCCGACCTCGACGGGCTCGTGGGCTCCGGAAGATCCACCGCGACGCTTGCTCACATCCTGCTCGCCTTCATAAGGCACGGCGTACATGGTGGGTCCCAGGCCGAGCGCTTTACGCTTCCGGTCCATGTGGTCGATCATGTTGCGGGCTGCCTGGACCGGGTCCTCCTCGAAGTCGAAGCGGCCGCCGGTAATCTCGGAAACGCCGCCGGTGAGGAACTTGAGCACATCGGGCGCGCCGGAGACGCGCATGGCCGGCGCGTAGTTCACGTAGGCTCCCGAGGCAACGCAGTAGAAGCCGATGGCGATGGCCTTCTCGCACATCGCTTCCGGCGCCGCGCCCACGATGGGAAGCTCGCACAGCTCTTTGCCGATGCCGCCTTCATTCACCATTTCGCACAACGCCACGAGGATGCGCGAGTTGTCGACGCAGCTTCCCAGGTGCAGAATGGGCGGGAGCCCGACGGCGCGACAGATCTCCTGAAGCCCCTGCCCGGCATACTCCAGCGCCGCCTCGGGCCGGAGAAGCCCGCGCTTGGCCGAGGCGTGGGCGGAACAGCCGGTCTGGACCACCAGCACGTCGTTCTTGAGGAACTCGGTCACCATCTCGAAGTGGCTCTTGTCCTGGGTCTTCTGGGGCGTGTTGCAGCCGATCACTGCGGCGACACCGCGCAGCCGCCCGTCCATAATGCCGTTGTTGACGGGACGGTAGCTGGGTCGGTAGCGGCCGCCGAGATGGCGGAAGACGTTCTCCGCGGTGAAGCCGGCCACCAAGTCCTCCGTCTCCCGCGGGATATCGGTTTCGCCCCGATGGGGATAGTTCTCGATGGCGAGTTGGATGATCTCCTTGGCAATGGAGTACCCGCGCTCTTCGCTGAAGGGAATATGGGTGGAGTTTCTCATCTTCGCCTTGGCACTGGTCGTGACCAGCTTGGTGTGGAAGTGCTCGACCACGTCGCTCAGCGACGGCATCATGCACTGGACGTCGACGAGCATCAGTTCGCAGGCCCCGGTGGCAACGGCCAGCTCCTGGTGCATGAAGTTGCCCGCCACCGGCGCGCCCTGACGCATGAGCATCTCATTGGCCGTACAGCAGATGCCGGCCACGATAATCCCCTGGGCGCCTTTTTCCTTTGCCAGGGCCAGCATCTCGGGGTCGTGGCTTGCCGCCACCACCATCTCCGAGAGAGTCGGTTCATGGCCATGCACGAGCACGTTCACGTGATCGTCGCGCATGACCCCCATGTTCGCCTTGCTGCGGATCGGAGTGGGAGACCCAAAGAGGATGTCGGAGAGGTCGGTGGCGATCATGGCGCCGACCCAACCGTCGGCAAGGGAAGTGCGAAACGCCGTAAGAAGAATGTTTTGGTAGTCGCTGTCGACGCCTTCATGCGTGCTGTGCAGGGTCTGGACGATCTCGCGGTCGACGCCTCGGGGAACGATTCCGCACCGCTCCCAACGTTCCCTGGTGCCCTCGGGTGTGCGGGTATACATGTAAAGCGGCTTGGTGTCCTGGTTCCACATACTCAGGGCCGTCTGGGCCACGTCGACGGCGATCTCCGTGTCGGAGCGGTCCGCCACGTCAATGCTCCATTCCTCGGCGATCCGGCGCAGCTTCTTCCCGTCCTTGATGCCGTAGCCCTCGGTCTTGCCCTGCGCCGTCATCAGGAGTGCGTGGCAGATATCGCGCCCGTGGTCCGAGTGGGCCGATACACCGGCGGCCACCTGGCGGGCGAGGTGACGCGAGGCAATGACGTCGGCGTCCGCGCCGCAGGCCCCCTTCGGGGCACGCTTGGTGACGCGGCAGGGGCCGATGTCGCAGATGCGGCAGCAGATACCCGCCTTGCCGAACGTGCAGACGGGAGTCTGAGCCTCGTACCGATCCCAGATCGTCTCCACACCCTTTTCCTGCGTGCTTTGCAGCATATGCAACGCTGCGGAGTCAATGCTCTTTTCCGCCGGAACGCGTTCCTTAGTCACCACGGACCTCCTTTAACATCAGAGCTAAGAAAGGGTCGACTTGAGACGACAGACACTCCATTTTCACCGCTACCCCGAGAAATGTCAATATTATCAGGAGAAATTGTGATGGTTGCCACGAACCCGAACCAGAACCCCCTTTATGGGGGCGCGGCGGGCAAGCCGAACGATCGCGGGAAAACGGAAAAGGAGACATTCTACTTTTTTCGGCCGGCTTCGAGCCACACGCGTAGAACGGCCCTCGTTTTCCGCCTGCCGTTTGTCGAACCTCTACTTCACCGTCATGTAGTCCAAGCCGAAGAGGTAGGTGCCGACGCGCATGTCTTGAATTCGGTGACGGCCGCTGTCGCGCACCGCGGAACTGCGGTTGGGGAGGAAGACCCGCAGGATGTCTTGGCGTGTCTTCAAAGGGTGGTTTGATGCTCTCTTCTTGGACTCTTCTTCCCGCGGAGGATTCCGCGGAGGGCGGCTATTGCCATCAGCAGTAAGAACACACCCATACCGCAGAACACCAGGGCGGCCACGATACCACCGTCCGGGTTAGTCAGGTCAGCCAGACAACCCAGCCCAAAAGAAAGGAAAGCGACTGAAGCAGGTAACCCTAGGACGATTAGGAACACACTAATTGCAGTCGGAACACGGATTTCCAGGAATGCCATGGCAACCTCCGTTAAGAGCTGTTGCGGGGGAGCGCCACATCTTGAACACTTGTCGCCGGGCCAGAGTCAGGTTCGTCCCCCAACTCTCCCTATTCACTAATGGCGAATTCACGAAGAAAACATAACGCTCGGGTGCGGACGTACGCCCAGGCCAAACAGCGCAAAACTGGGAAGCTATTCGTCGGTCGCCTCTGAGTTTAGGACCCGCGCAAGTGCCCAGTTGCCCAGAACCTTATCCCCCTCGAAGACCAGCATTAGGCACTGCACGTCCTTGAGCTCGACGTCGATCACCCGGGCGGGTGAGTCCTTGGTCATTTTGCCGCTGTCCCAGAGGACCTTGTTGGCGAAGAAGTCTTCATTGCAGACGCGGAATCGCCCCTCGGCGTTCTCCTCGGAATCTGGATCGATCATCACGACTGCCCGAAAACGATCGGCGCGGCCGCGGACCTGGAACATAAAGGCGGATTTCCCCTTGCAGCCGAATCCTTTCTTCAGCGGCCAGCCGTCGATGGTGATTGCGTCTCCGCCAAACGTGGTGTTGTAGACCGGCGCGTTGTGCGATTTCCAGATGTAGTACAGATCACTCAGGTACGTCTCGCCGGGTCGGGTCACCGTGTATTTGTCCAGCGGCATGGGCTCGGGCACCGGCAGCAGCTTGCCCGGCCTGCCGACCTTGATCAGTCGGTGCTCGTGCTGGCCAAGGTCGTCCGCGGTGAAGGAATCCTTGAACTGGCCGAGGTCCTTGCGTGCCCAAAGATCGCGCACGGGTTGACTGCCCGAAAGACCGATCTGGTCCCAACGAACGGTGATGTCGGCCTTCTCGCCTCCCTTGTTCAAGAGCAAGACGGCGGTCGTTCCATCGGCGAGCGGTTTGTTATAGATCTCCCGGTCACCGTCGTCGAAGATCTTATAGCCCTGGACTCCGCGCTTGTCCTGATTCACGGCAATCACCTCGGGCGCCGTTAATACTTCTTGCACTTCCTTGGTCATCGTGCGGAGGTCGTTGCCCGCCATCAACGGGGCGGCCAGCATACACCAGAGGCTGAAGTGCGCCCGATCGCCGATCTTCTTGCGATCGTCGTCCATATTCTTCAGGTTGCCGACGTGGAGCATGTCCGGATCGTTCCAATGCCCGGGGCCGGCGAACTGCCAGAGGCCGTTGAAAGCCGGATGAATAGCCCGATCACCGGCCGAAGTTTCGGCACAGGCGTAGACCGATCCCATCCAGGGGTAGATGTCATGGGAAGTGCGCCACAGTTGGCCCGATTCCTTCCCGCCCCACGCCCAGGCGGCGTTGCCGAAATCCGAGATACTCAAGACGATTGGCCGGCCGGTCGCCTTGATATGTTTGCGATAGATGGCGTAATCTTCCGAACTCATCCGCCCGTTGCTCTCGGCGAAGCAACTGTCCATCTTGATGTAATCGACGCCCCACGCGGCAAAAGTCTCCATGTCGATTTGCTCGTGGCCGAAGCTTCCCGGCAACTGCTGGCAGGTCATCCGGCCGCGATCCTGGTAGATGCCGTATTTCAACCCCTTGCCATGGATATAGTCGCCGATGGCCTTCATGCCGCTGGGGAACTTTTTCGGGTCGGCCACGAGGCGCCCGTCGGCGTCCCGTTCCGCGGCCATCCACGCGTCGTCGAGCACCAGATAGACATAGCCGGCGTCGCGCATTCCGGAACTGACCATCGCGTCGGCGATCGCCCGGATCTTCTGCTCGTCGATATCCACCTCGAAAGCGTTCCAACTGTTCCAACCCATCGGCGGTGTCATGGCCAGGCCCGTGTCGCCGGGGGCTTGGTCATCCGCCCGGGCAACGCTCGGGGCGATCATGGAAATCGCCAGGAAGCATACGGTGGCGGTCAATCTTGTCATTTGTTTGTCTCTGTTGGAGCAACTTCTTGCAGCAGGAGGACAACCTCCCCGTGAAACAGAACAGCGGCAATCCATGCGGTGGTGATCCGACGCCTTCTCACCGATGTCTCCCTGCTCGATTACTTCTTGTCATGAGATGCCCAATTTCTTCTCGATCTCTTCCAGTGGCACGCCCTTCGTCTCCGGGACCATGAGTTTCACCCAGATAAGTTGCAGCACCATCATGAAGCAGAACAGCCCGAAGACGTAGCCGGGCGCGAATGCCTCGATCATTTTCGGGAAGAAGAGCGTCAGTAAGGCGGCGAAAATCCAGTGCGTGAAGCTTCCCAGTGCCTGGCCCGAGGCTCGGTTTCGGTTGGGGAATATCTCGCCGATGAAGACCCAAATCACGGCGCCCTGTCCGACGGCATGGGCGGCGATGAAGGCAAAGATACAGACCAGAACCATCGTTCCGCCGGATCCGGCGAGCTTCGAGGACTCCTTCAAGGCCCCATCCGCGAGTTCCTTGACGGCGGCCGGTTCCGCGGCCGGGGCGATCTCCACGGGCTGGCCCGCATACTCCCCGCGGGCAGAGGCCTCGATAAGGGCTGCTTGGTCCTTGGCATATTTCTCCGATAGCTCCTCGCGATCCTCCTCTTTCGCCGTTTCCATCTTCTCGCATGTCTCCTTCAAGGCAATGGCCCTGGAGGCGACGTCGAATTGAGGCGCGTAGGTGAAAAAGGCCAAGGCGCAAAGGCCGAGCGAGGCGATATATCCGAACGAGCCGATGTAGAGGAGCGTGCGGCGTCCGAGCCGATCGATCAGATAGAGGCCGATAAACGTAAAGACAAGGTTGGTAAAGCCGATCCCCACGGACTGAAGCAGCGCAGCGCTCTTATCGAGCCCCGTGAGCGAGAAGATCCTCGGCGCGAAGTACAGAATCGCGTTGATGCCCGAGAGCTGATTGAAGAAGGCGATCAGGAAAGCGAGGATAATGGGCGTTCTTAGCCGGGCCGTCCAGAAGCGTGCGGCGGCCTCCTTATCCTTTGCGCCGGCGGCAATCTTGTCGGCCGTGGCTTCGAGTTCCGCCTCGGGGATCTCCGGATCGATCCGACGAAAGACGTCGATGCCCGCCTCGCGCTGCCCGCTATGTGCGATCAGCCAACGGGGACTCTCCGGTATGCCAAAGCACAGTAGCGTGTAGATCAAAGCGGGAAACGCTTCCACGCCGAGCATCCATCGCCAGGCGTTCTCCCCGATGCCCCCCAGCGCCGCGTTGGAGACGAAGGCGATGAGTATGCCGAAAACGATGTTGAACTGGAACATGCCCGCCAGCCGCCCCCGGTACTTCGCCGGCGAGATCTCGGCAATGTAGAGCGGGGCCGCCACGGTCGAAATACCGACCCCCAGGCCGCCGAGGAAGCGAGCGATCATGAAGGAGTAGATCTCGGGCGCATAGGCGGAACCGACGGCCGAGACGAAGTAGAGCAGACCAACCGAAAGCAGCGTCTTCTTACGGCCAATGCGTTCGGTGGGCCAACCACCGATCAAGGATCCGAGAACGGTTCCCCAAAGGGCCGCGCTGATCGCCAGCCCGTGAAGCGTGGAATCGAGCCCCCAAAGCTCCTGGATGGTCTTTTCCGCGCCGGAAATGACGACCGTGTCAAAACCGAAGAGGAATCCGGCCAGGGCCGACGTCAGCGACCAGATGAATAGGCGTTTACTCACGATTCCATTTCCTCCCAATCGATTGCATTGGATAGTATCGGCTCAGCGACTTTTGGTGGATCTTCGGCGTGGGCTCCGCACCCCATGTCGCGCGGATAATGCTTCACGCCAAACGGTGTGATTGCCACCCAAATAGCGTAAGCCAAGCACGCCGGTCGTGTCAATCGTTCACGCCCGCCCCCGCAAGGTTCTGTTGGTGGCAAGCCGCTACGATGGGGCGGTTCTTGGAACCACTCCCGTGTGACGCCGTGTGCGAGAAACTTCGCCAGCGGGATCTCGAACCGCCGTCATGACCAAAGAATCAAGGCGCCGAATGTTGAAAATGTGGTCTCCAACACCATCGGTCTTGTACGGCGCCATCGCGACGCAAAGTACTATGCTTTTGTTCAGGTTTCCTTTCGCTGAGAGCCCCCCCGACAGTGAATATTCTTGTCGCCGCGGAACCAGGCGGATACAATAGCGCTAAGCTCTAGGAGTGCTGCGCGCTGATCCTCCGGGTTTCAAGTCCTCACTTTCTCGTCGAGTCAAGAACCATGGACACAAGTCATTTCGATCGTGGAATCGCCGCTCATGCGAGGTGGAAATACCGCTTGTTTGACGCGATCAACACGGGCAAGAGCGAGTGGACGGTCCAGGACATCCGATCGTACGACACGTGCCAGTTCGGCAAATGGCTGGCCTCGCTGTCACCTTCCGAGAGTTCGTCGGCGCAATGCAAGAAGGTGGTGGAACTACACGCGGAGTTTCACAAGGCCGCTGCCGAAGTATTGGAGATAGCCCTGGCCGGACGCAAGGAAGAAGCGGAAGCGGCGATTGCGCTGGGCAGCCGTTTCTCCCTGATCTCGTCGGACCTGACGATGGCCATGTCGGCATGGAAGGAAGCCGTCGGCGCAGCCTGAGAACTTGTGACGCTACCATACGGTGCATGGATGCGAGAAAAACTCTCATCGGAGATGACGCATCATGTTGTTAAAGAACGCAAGCTTCAAGT
The DNA here is from genome assembly GCA_964444795.1 of uncultured Planctomycetaceae bacterium. GTDB lineage: Bacteria > Planctomycetota > Planctomycetia > Pirellulales > Thermoguttaceae > JABMRP01. The sequence continues at coordinate 38,136 of CAYUIQ010000021.1, read as the reverse complement.
ATCGAATGATGCTCCTGGCGGCCACGTTTCTGCTCGGGTTGGTAGTTACCCACATCATGTACGCGGTGATGATCCGCACCGTCAGCGTCAACGGCCCGCTGTATGGCCGAATCGTTGCCGACAAGGACCTGATCGCCGACGTTCTGCCGCCACCCCAGTACATCATCGAATCGTATCTCATCGTGCTGCAAATGGTGAGAGAAGAAGACACCGACAAGCGCAACGAGTTGATCGACGACTTCGGGGAGCGAGAACGTGAATACGAGGCGCACCACGCCGATTGGGTCACCTATTGGGGCAACGAGTTGGATGAAAAGGACCTGGAGGAAGTGGCGCTGAAGAATATGCTCTTAGTCGACTCGTACAAACCGGCTAAGGAGTTCTACGACATCGTCAACAAACAGGTGATCGCCCCGCTAAAGGCCGGCGCGACGACCGACGAACTCGACAAATCGGTGCGAGGTCCCGTCAACGATCGCTACCAGGCGCATCGCGACGCCGTGGACGAGGTCGTCAGGATGGCCAACGCCCGCATCGAGGAGGGACAGACGAAAGCCGACGACAGCATCCGACGTTGGCAGATCGTCCAGATCGTTTTCGGCATCGTCGTGATCGCCGTACTGGCGGCAATCAGTTGGATGATCGGCCGAGCGATCCTGATGCCCACCGCGGGTCTGATCGTTCGAATGAACGACATGGCCGAGGGAGCCGCCGATCTGACCAAACGGGTGGAAGTCGACTCGCAGGATGAGATCGGTCAATTGTCGACGCTGATCAACGCCGTGATCCAACGCATTCACGACCTGATTTCGCGAGTCCGGATGGCAACCATCCAACTCAATGCCACGGCCATGCAGATCGCCGCGGCTGCCGGCGAGCAAAGCAGCACCGTGCAGGGTTTCAACGCCTCGACCAGCGAGATTGCCGCTTCGGTAAAGCAGATCTCCGCTACCGGCCAGGAGTTGCTGACCACCGTCGAAGACGTGCATGGGCGCGCCGACCAGACGTCGGTCTCGGCCGATTCCGGGCGCACCGGCCTGGTGAGCATGGAGGAGACGATGGAGCAATTATCGGAGGCCACGGGCTCGATCTCGTCGAAGTTGGGGATGATCCGCGAGAAGGCAGGCTCGATCAATACCGTGGTCGAAACGATCACCAAGGTTGCCGACCAGACCAACCTCTTGTCGATCAACGCGGCCATCGAGGCGGAGAAGGCGGGAGAGGCGGGCCGCGGATTCCTCGTCGTCGCCCGGGAAATTCGCCGGCTGGCCGACCAGACGGCCGTGGCCACGCTGGACATCGAACAGATGGTTCGGCAGATGCAAGACGCCGTCTCGGCCGGTGTCATGGAAATGGACAAGTTCAGCGAGCAAGTCAGAACGTGTATCGCCCAGGTGGCCGAAGTCAGCGGTCAGATTGGCGACGTCATCGGCCAGGTGCAAGGCCTGGGCGAACAGTTCCACGCCGTCAGTAGCGGCATGCGCCAGCAGTCGGAAGGTGCCCGGCAGATCGACGAGGCCATGGCACAACTTGTCAGTGGCGTGCATCAGGTAAGCGGCACCGCCAAGGACTTCAACATGGCCGCCGATCACCTGCGCCGTTCGGCCACCGAACTGCAGGACGAAGTCGGTCAATTCACGGTGACAGAGTGAGGTGCGCCGATGTTGGTGCTCATGTGCCATGCTGGCGAAAACCGTTATGCCATCGACTCCACCCATGTAGTCGAGGTCGTTCCGTACGTTCGATGTGAGTCGGTTGCCGATGCGCCCAACTGGCTTGCCGGTATGTTTGCCTATCGAGGTTACGCGACGCCGCTGGTGGATCTCACGCGACTGACGACCGGCGAACCCTGCCCGCGCCGATGGAACAGCCGTATCATCATCGCGCGGCTTGACGGCGAGGATCGGGGTCAACGGTTCGGACTCTTGGCCGAAAGGGTCACCACGGCCGTGATCGACGGCCAGATCCCCGATCGGCCGGCGAGCGATAGCTCGGGGCCTGCCGCAACCGGGCCCGTGCTGCTGGACGAACACGGCATGTTTCGCTTGGTGGATCCGGCGCGTCTACTGACGGCCGATGGTCGCGACGCCCTTGCTTCGATCGAGCCGGAGGGTACCTCATGAGCCACCCCTCGGATCCTCCCGAGGCATCGATCGCGGCGATGCTGCGGGATCGCATCGGACTCGATCATGAAACGCTCGGCGGCGAGAGCCTCCGGCGGGCCCTTTGGCGGCGGATGGAAGTTTGCGGTGTCGACGACGGCGACGACTACGCCGAGCGACTGTTGCGCGACGAAGCGGAGTTTGACGAACTGGTCGAGGAATTGCTGGTTCCGGAAACATGGTTCTTTCGCGACGTCGAGCCTTTTATCTGGCTTCGTCAGTTCGTCAAAGATTGGAACCGGAGCGATGCCTCGGGGGAACCACTGCGCGTGCTGAGCGTCCCTTGCAGCACGGGCGAAGAACCGTATTCCATCGCCATGACGCTGCTCGACCTTGGACTGGCGCCCGAGCAGATCCGGATCGACGCCGTGGACTTGAGTCAACGGGCCCTGAACAAGGCTGCCAAGGGGAAGTACTCCAAGTCGTCCTTTCGAGGTGAAGAGAGTCGGTTCTCCGATCTGCGCGACCGGTTCTTTCGGCGCTCGGGCAATCGTTACAGGATGATCGGGCAAATCCGCACAGCGGTTCGCTTTCGCCGGGCCAATCTCGTGGCTCGCGATTTCCTGGCTGCCGAACCGGTGTATCATCTGATCTTTTGTCGAAATGTGCTGATCTATTTGCACGCCGAAGCACGGCGACAGGTCCTCGCTCGTCTACACCAGTTGCTGGCTCCGGACGGTTTCTTGTACGTCGGCCACGTGGAGGCCCGCGTCACGGCGGAAGGTCCCTTCCGCGGGTTGGGCGGCGAATTTCCCTTTGCGTTTCGTCCCCTGGCAAGCGATTCCCTCGATCGAACCGCGGGCCCGGCCGACGATGCGGAAAAGCCGTTGCAGCGTGGGGAGGTGCGTTCGCGTGCCACTGTCGTTTCACCGGTGCGTTCGGGTGCGACTACGGTCTCACCAATACACGGGCAAGATGCCCGTGGCACCCAACGAGGGCAAGATGCCCGTGGTAGCCGGCGCGAGTCCGTCGCGGATCTGTTGGCGACCGCGCGAGACGCGGCGGACTCCGGCCGGTTGGACCAGGCCACCGTGATCTGCGAGAAGTTGCCCGCCGAACGTCCGGCCAGTGCGGACGTGTTCTGCCTGTTGGGGCTGATCTGCCGGGCTGGCGGGAAGCTGGAGGAAGCGAAGACACATTTTCAGAAATCGCTCTATCTGGCCCCCCGACACCACGAGGCACTGGTTCACATGATGCTGCTGGCGCAACAACGGGGCGACGAGAAACTGGCGGCCAATTTCCGTCGGCGTGCGGAACAAGCAGCCAGCGTGGGAGGCTAATCCATGACAATCGAGCAGCAACCATATTCCGACGAATCCGCGGCAACCGACGACTGCTGGAACCGCATCGGTGCCATGGGCGACGGAAGTTGTCCGGAATTGAAGGATGCCGTGCATTGCCGCAATTGTTCCGTGTTCAAGAGCGCCGGCCAACGACTGTTCGAACGAGAACCTCCGGCCCAATACGTCGATGAACAGACAAGGCAATTGGCCCGGCAGAGCGACACCGAAGCGACGGACACCGTGGCCGTCCTCGTTTTTCGCGTCGGTCAGGAGTGGCTGGCCTTGGACGTCGGTGTCGTGGCGGAAGTCGCCGATCCCCGCACGGTACACCGCATCCCGCACCGCAGCAGTCAACTGCTCCTCGGACTGGTCAACATACGCGGCGAACTGCAGTTGTGCATCTCCATGCCAACGCTGTTGGGGATCGATGCCGCTGGAGGTCTCCCGGAAAAAGAGAGCCCGGGCGCGTCGGCGACAAGCCGCCTGCTGGTGGTCGATTATCGTGGGCAGACCTGGGTTTTTCCCGTCGACGAGGTTGCCGGCGTTCATCGCGTCGGTGTCGACAAGTTGGGGAACGTACCCGCCACGGTCGCCATCGGCCCGAAACGATTCTCCCGCGCGGTCTTCGTTTGGGAGGGAAAGAAAGTCGGCTATCTGGCCGATGACCGATTGCTCCAGTCGATGGAAGGGAGTATTGGATGAGCGGAAGCGGAGGAGAAGTCTCGCTGATCGAGCTATTCCGGGAGGAGATCCGCACCAACGTGCAGGCGCTGAACGACGGACTCGTGGAGTTGGAACGCGATCCAACGAACGGCCAGTTGATCGAGCCCTTGATGCGGGCGGCGCATTCGATCAAAGGGGCCGCTCGGGTGGTCAACGTCGACCCGGCGGTGAAGCTGGCCCACGTGGCCGAAGAATGCCTGGTCGCGGCCCAGAACGGCCGAATCGAGCTGTCCAGCGACGACATCGACGTTCTGCTCCGAGCCGCGGATACCTTGGGTGGTATCGGCGAATCGGCCGGTCCCGGTATGTCTCAATGGCTCGCCGAGCAAGGCGGTGAACTCGAACAACTGAAGAAGGAACTCGAGGGGATATCTCAGAAGACCTCGCACGAAGCTCCGGACGAAAAGCCCGTTGACGCCGATTCGGGAGCCGCCGCCGGCATGGAAGAACCGTCCTCCGGCGAGCCTCCCTCGCCGCCGCCGGCCGCTGCGCCGCCGGCCGAGGCTTCCCTTTCGAAGAGCCCGTCGCAACCAGATCAGCCGACGCGCGAGGCGCCCCAGCAGGTTGTCCGTGTGACGGCACAGAGCTTGACGCGGCTGATGGGTTTGGCCGGCGAGTCGCTGGTCGAGGCCCGCTGGCTGCAGCCGTTCTCCAAATCACTCCTGGAATTGAAACGCCGTCAGACTCTCCTGGACGACACCCTGCAGGAGTTGCAGCAGTTGCTGTCGGCGGACGGCGAGAACGACGATCGGGCTCCCCTTGTGACCGACGCCCGTGGGCAGTTGGCCCAGTGCCGCCAGATGCTCTCCGAGCGGATCAGCGAATTCGAGAACCGCGCCCGCAACGCCGACGACCTCAACAGCCGTCTGTACCACGAGGTCATCGCCAGCCGGATGCGCCCCTTTCGCGACGGTGTACAGGGGTTTCCGCGGATGATCCGCGATCTGGCGCGGCAACTCGGGAAAAAAGTGGCTTTCCAGTTGCACGGCGAAACCGTCGACGTCGACCGCGATATCTTGGAGAAGCTGGAAGCGCCGTTGAATCACATTTTGCGTAACTCGTTGGATCACGGCCTGGAAACGCCGACCCAGCGAGCCGAGGCCGGGAAGCCCGAGACCTGCCGGCTGCGAATCGAAGCCCGGCACAACGCCGGGATGCTGGTCATCACCGTCACGGACGACGGGCGAGGCATCGACCTGGAGACGATCCGTGAGAGAATCATCGCACGAAATTTGGCCGACGAGCGAATGGCTCGTGAGTTCGGCGATTCCGAGCTTCTCGATTTTCTCTTTCTGCCCGGGTTTTCCACCGCCGAAGACGTGACCGAGGTCTCGGGCCGCGGGGTCGGGTTGGACGTCGTCCACGGCATGGTGCATTCCGTGGGAGGGAGCATTCGCGTTCAGACCGATCCGGGTCGGGGCACCTCGTTTCATCTGGAGTTGCCGATCACGCTGTCCGTGATCCGGGCGGTGTTGGTGGAAATTGCCGGCGAACCCTACGCATTTCCTCACAATCGCATCGACCGGTTGATTCGCCTGCCAAAAGAAAAGTTGCACTCGCTGGAAAACCGGCAGCACTTCGAGATGGACGGATCGAACGTGGGAATCGTCCTGGCCCGGCAGGTTTTTGAGTTGGAATCCGGCCAGCCGGAAGGAGACAACCTGTTCGTGATTCTCTTTGGCAGTCATGCCCATCAATACGGGTTGGTGGTGGACGAGTTCTGCGGCGAGCGCGATCTGGTCGTGCGGCCGCTGAATCCGCGGTTGGGCAAGGTGCCCAATATCAATGCCGCCGCGATCCTCGACGATGGATCTCCGGTGTTGATCGTGGATCCGGACGACTTGCGCCGATCGATCGAGAAGATACTTCACGGCGGGCGTCTGCAACGGGCCGACGAGCATGCCGTCGGCACCCTGGACGAAACGCGGGCCCAACGCATTCTCGTGGTCGACGACTCGATCACCGTCCGCGAAGTCCAGCGGCAACTTCTCGCCAACCAAGGCTACGAGGTGGAAGTCGCCGTCGACGGCGCCGAAGGCTGGAACACCTTGCGCCAGGGCGTCTTCGATCTGGTCATCACCGACATCGACATGCCCCGGTTGAACGGGATCGAGTTGGTGTGTATGATCAAGCAGGATCCTCGCACCCAATCCACTCCGGTGATCATCGTTTCCTACAAAGATCGCGAGGAAGATCGCTTGCGGGGGCTGGAAGCGGGAGCCGATTATTACCTCACCAAGAGCAGCTTTCACGATGAGACCCTCCTCGGCGCGGTGCAGGACTTGATTGGAGCAGCCGACACATGAGAGTGGCCATCGTCAACGACCAGCGGCTTGCCACGGAAGCACTCCGCCGCGTGGTGTTGAGCGATCCGAGCCACACGGTCGCCTGGACCGCCGTTGACGGTGAGGAGGCCGTCAAGATGTGCCGGCAAGACACGCCGGACGCGATCCTGATGGATCTCGTCATGCCGGTGATGAACGGGGCGGAAGCGACACGGCATATCATGCGGCAGTCGCCGTGTCCGGTCTTGGTGGTGACGGCCACGGTGGCGGGGAATTACGCGCTCGTTTGCGAGGCCCTGGGCCACGGGGCCTACGATGCCGTGTGTACGCCGTCGCTGGGAGACCGCCCACCCGCGGAGGCAGGCGCGAAGTTGTTGGCCCGGCTGGCTTCCGTGGATCAGGTTTCCCGCCATCTGGGCACCCGCGCCGGTCCCCCAAAAAGCGCCACCGAAGACGTGCCTCGCCGAGCGCCCGGCGACGCCGCGCGAGTTCCGCTGGTTGCCATCGGCGCATCGACCGGCGGCCCGCAGGCGCTGGAGAGAATCCTCTCGAAATGGCCGGCCGGTTTTCCGGCGTCCGTGATCGTCGTGCAGCACATCGGAGTCGACTTTGCCGGCTCGCTGGCTCAGTGGTTGACGGACCGTTCGGATCTGTCCGTTAAGCTGGCCGTTCACGGTGATTCTCCTCGCCCCGGGACTGTCCTGATTGCCGCCACGAACGACCATCTGGTGATGGCACCCAACGGCACGCTGGCCTACCGGCGCGACCCGGTCGAATGCCCCTATCGACCTTCGGTCGACGCGTTGTTTCTCAGCCTCGCAAAGCATTGGCCGCGGCCGTCGGTGGCGGTGGTGCTGACCGGAATCGGCCGCGACGGCGCCGAAGGGCTACTCCAGTTGCGTCGGGCCGGTTGGCACACGATCGCCCAGGATAAGAACTCCAGCGTCGTCTTCGGCATGCCCCAAGCGGCCGCGGAGTTGGACGCCGCGGCGCGCGTTCTTCCGGTCGACAAAATGGCGTCGCACATCGCCGACAAGATCGGACCGTAAACGGGAGTAACAAATGGGGACTGGCTCCGAGCCCGAAAGAGGTGGAACTCTCGTGAGAGCGCCTGCCGCGAGGTGCCTGTCCCCCTTTTTCAGGTTCATCTCCAAATTCCGGGATGCTCCCGCGGGCTCCGACATGACCCAGGGGCAGAGTACGGGTTCCTCTTCTCTGTTCGTGCCGACGGACCAGAGAAGAGGAACCCGTACTTCCGGCGACACGATCATCCCGGAATCTGGAGATGGACCTTTTTTCACGGTACATGCCGATGGCCCGTCCGAAAGGAAAGCGATCAAAAATGATCCAATCGCACGATGACAGGGTATCGCAGCCCCCCGACGGCATGACGGAGTTTCCCATCACCGTCCTGTTGGTCGACGATCAGGCGATCATCGGCGAGGCGGTGCGGAGGATGCTCGCCGGTGAGGCGGACGTCTCGTTCCACTTCTGCCAGGATCCCACCCGGGCGATCGACGTCGCCAATACGGTTCGGCCGACCGTTATTCTCCAGGATCTGGTCATGCCGGAGATTGACGGACTGACCCTGGTGAAGTTCTTTCGCGCCAACCCCACGACGCGCGAAACCCCGATGATCGTGCTCTCCAGCAAGGAAGAGCCGATCGTGAAGGCCGAGGCCTTTACCGCGGGAGCCAACGATTATCTGGTGAAGCTACCCGACAAGCTGGAGTTGATTGCCAGGATCCGCTATCACTCCAGAGGCTACATCACCCTTCTCCAGCGCAACGAGGCCTACGAGGCGATCGAGACAAATCGAAGGCATCTGGCGGAGCAAATGGAAGCCGCGGTGAAGTACGTCCGAAAACTGCTCCCCGAGCCGACCCAAGGGTCGATCCGTATTGACTGGCGATACGTACCCTCGGCCGACCTGGGTGGCGACACGTTCGGCTACCACTGGATTGACGACGACCATTTGGCCGTCTACCTGGTGGACGTCAGCGGGCACGGGCTCGATTCGGCGCTTCTTTCGGTAACGGTGATGAACGTGCTGCGGTCCCGATCGCTGCCGAACACGGATTTTTGCGAGCCGGGACAGGTGCTGGCGGCGCTCAACGAAGCTTTTCCGATGGATGAGTACGGCGACAAGTTCTTTACGATCTGGTACGGCATTTTCAATCCCGGCGAGTCGACGCTCGCCTGGTGCGGCGGTGGACATCCGCCCGCTCTGCTCTACCAGGGCGGCACGTCGCCCGAGACCGATCCCGTCGAACTGGATTCGAAAGGACCCATGATGGGCGCGATGCCCTGGACGGATTTCGAAACGCAACGGCGAGAGATCCCACCCGGGTCGCGGCTTTATGTCTACAGCGACGGGGTGCATGAGATTCACAAGGCCGACGGTGGCGAGTGGACGTTCGAGGAATTCGTCGCGTTCATGTCACAGCCGCCGGATCCGTCGTCGTCGATCATGGACCGCTTGCTGCGGCATGTGCGCGAGCTGGGTGACTCCGGTATCCTGGACGACGATTTCTCTTTGGTTGAAGTTCGCTTCGAGCCCGTAGCGTCACGGTATTGAGCCGACGGTGCCATCACGGTAGGGAAAGCCATCGACCGGCCCTGGATTGACGTGGAGCTACGAGATGATAGACTGGAAAGTCTGAATCTCACGGACCATCGTGCTCACGGCCATCCTGTGGGCCGTGACGACCTTGACACGCAAGATGATCAAGTAGCTACAAGTCTCAGCAGCCCTAACTCGAAGGAAGACGAAATGGCCAATCTCGCCGCCACGATCAAGGAGGAAATCCAGCGCTTGGCAAGGAAGGAGATCAAAGCGCAGACCGGCTCGACCAAGCAGGCCGTCGCCCAGTACCGGCGAGAAATAGCCAAGCTCAAGCGAGAGATGAAGGCGCAAGAGAAGAAGATCGCCTTCCTGGAGGCTCAGGAGCGAAAGCGTTTAGGGCAACCGAAGGTCGCCGAGAAAGCGGCCGAAGGGGTCCGGTTTTCGGCCCGTTCCGTCAAGGCTCAACGTGACCGACTGGGGTTCTCGGCTGCCAATTACGCTAGACTCGTGGGTGTATCGGAGCTGACCGTCTACAATTGGGAGCAAGGCAAGACGCGACCCCGCAAGGAGCAGCTTGCGGCCCTGGTGGCTGCCCGAGGGATCGGGAAGCGCGAGGCGCTGGCAAAGCTGGAACTGCTCAAAGCCAAAGAGAAGAAGGCGGCCGGTAAGCCCAAGAAGAAGACCCCAAAGAAGGCGAAGTGATAAGCGGGTGTCTTGGGTGAAGACCACGAAGTTCGTGGCCCGTGTACGTTTCAAGTTCTGTTTTTTCGAGGAGTGACAGGCATGCCGAAAGGTACGATCAAGAAACTGATTGCGAACAAAGGTTTTGGGTTCATCGAAGGGGAGAAGGGCGACATTTTCTTCCACCAGTCCGGGCTGGAGGGCACAACCATTGAAGCCCTCAGCGAAGGACAGCAGGTAGAGTATGAAGTGGGAAGCAGCCCCAAAGGGCCTTGTGCTGAAAACGTGAGGCTCGTTTAGCTGCCCGTTGCGAAAAACGTGCGCATCTCTCACGGTTTCAACTGCCAGACGTCGTCGACCCGCTGAAAGTAAAATCTCCGGCCCGAACTTCTCCATCGAAAGGGAGCCGTTCTGGCCGGAGATGATCGCCAGGAGCACGAAGGGCTGCTAATCCTTCGTACCGGCGGCGGCCAACAGACCGCGTGTTGCCGCCACGCGAACGTGTTTTGGCTGGTCTTCACCGCCGAGGGCCTTGTACAGGGCAATCGCTTCGGCCTTCTTGCCGTCGGCCAGCAATTGCTCGGCGCAGATCAGACAGGCGTCGGCAACAGACGGCTTGACGCCCTCCGGCGCCTTCTTCGCAAATCCGGCCAGGGCCTTGCCGGCCCGCGGATCGCCAATGACTCCCAGGGCGTGGGCCGCCGCGGAGGCGACCGACTTGTCGCCGTCGCCGAGCAAGCCCGAGAGAGCCCCGACGCTGGCCGTGTCGCCACGCACGCCGAGTGATCCGATCACGCCCACCTTGAGCGCGCCGCTCAGTTTCCCCAGGGCGTCGCGCAGGGCCGCGGCCGCTTGCGGGGCGGGGATGCGTTCCAGAGCGTACCGGCCCATGTGGGAAACGTCCTTGTCGGCCAGCATGGCAGCCATCGCCGGCACCGAGGCGGCCGTGCCCATCGTCTTCAGCGTGCGGCAGATATAGTCCTTCGCCGAACGCGACGGGCCGCCCGCCAACACCGCCAACAGACGCGTTTCCAGATCCTTTCGCCCGGCGGCGTCGCCTTGCGCGTCAACCACCGCCTGGTCGATCGGGGCCATCAGTTTGCGGTCCGCGCCCCAGTCGTAGGTCTTTAGCGTTTCGAAGGCTTTGTCTACTTCGGCCTTGTCGGCGGCGACTGCCGTGCTGCCAGCCAATACGGCCGAGCCCGCCAATGCCAATCCGGTAAGTTTTTGATGTCGCATATTGGGTTCCTTATATCTTCACATTCTTGTGCTTTGAATTGGTTTGAATCGCGCGGGACAAGCGGGAACGCTTGCCACGGTTTTACAGCACCCACGGCTCGCGTCGGGCGCGATCCAGAAAGCGGTTGGCCTCTTCGTCGCCGGGGAATTCCTGCCCGGCGGTGTCCCATTTCAGCGATCGCTGCAACTCGTAGGCAACCAGGCCCAAGTGACAAACGGTCATCGTATGGGCCGCGAATTCGATATCCCTAAACGGCTTCTCGCGCGTCTTCACGCATTCGATGAAGTCGCCGCAAATGCCGCCCTGGCCCTTGTAGCTGGGCACGGTCTTCGCGGGCACCTTTTCGTCCGGCGTGCCTTCGACCTGCATGTTGCCCGTGTTGGGGCGGTTGTGGTAAATCAGCTTTCCGTTGGGATAGCGGAAGGTCAAGAACTTGCGGCCGCCCTCGTCGTTGTAGATGACTTCCTCGGGCTCCAACTCGCGGACGTCGATGGCAAACGTGGCTCCGCCAAAGTGATGCGCGCCCCAGTCGGTCATGCCGCCGCCGGAATAGTCGCTGAAGGAACGCCAGCTCGTGCCGTTGATGTTGAAACTGCCGCTGCAGCGGTACGGATGGTACGGTGCCCAAGGCGCGGGGCCAAGCCACATGTCCCAGTCGAAGCCGTCGGGGATTGGCTGGCCGGCCAGATTGCACGGCACCGAGAGCGGATTGACGTTGACGTTGATCGACTTGACCTTACCGATCTCTCCGCTCCAGCACTTGTTGACCACGCCACGGTAGTCTTGCAGCACCCGCTGGCTACCGCCGGAGACGACCCGGCTGTAGCGCCGGCCGGCCTCGACCACCAGCCGGTTCTCGCGCAGTGTGCGCGTCTCGGGTTTCTGACAGAATGCGTCCTTGCCGCTACGGCAAGCGGCGATGATCATCTGCACGTGCCAATGATCGGGCGTGGCGATATGCACCGCATCGATATCGTCGCGGGCCAGCAGGTCGCGGAAGTCGTTGTAGGCTTTGCAATCGGAGTTGCTGTAATGTTGATCCGCGCGGCCCTTGGCGCCATCACGGGCCCCTTTCTTCACGTCACACACGGCCACGTACTGGACGTCCTTGCGGCCCAAGAAGGCCCCCAGATCGCCGCGGCCCATGTTGCCGATGCCGATGCCGCCCATCACAATTCGTTCGCTCGGGGCCGTATTGTCGTCGGCGCCCAGCGCGGAGGAGGGAATGACGTACGGAGCCGCCATCGCCCCCGCGGCCGTTTTCAGAAACGCCCGCCGATTCGTAATCAGGCCAAGGCTCCTCGTTGGTGTGCCGTTTCGATGCGACATATTCAGCTCCTTTGCTCAGGTTAGGTCGGTTGCTCGCACTGTTGGGTATCTCTCGTGTCACAAGTGCCGGGGGTCACGGATTCCACCCCCGAAGCATCTTGCCATTACAGTTTAGCCATATCCCCGCCCGGATGCCAACAACAGAACCTCTGCGGGCACGGGCGCGAACGATTGACACGACCGGCGCGCTTGGCTTACGCTATTTGGGCGGCAACCGGCCCGTTTGAGATGGGCCAACCCCCTCCCGGAGTAGGGCATGGGGCCCGCGATGTGGAGCCGCCGAAGGTCGCTGGGCCCCTGCACTTGGCGGATTAAGGAGCACGCGCATGTCGATGGTCAAGGAAACCATGACTTCTCGGGAACGAGTTCTTGCGGCGCTGAATCATCGCCGTCCGGATCGCGTGCCCATCGATCTGGGTGGCAATCAGACCGGCATTCACAAGCACGCCTACGAGGCGTTGATTCGGCAACTTGGGCTCGACGAAGAGATTGAGATCATGGATGCCGTGCAACAACTGGCCCGCCCCGGCGAGACCGTACTCCAACGGTTGCGCGTCGATACCCGCTACATTCACGCCGGCGCGGCGGCCGACTTCGACGGCCCGATCGTTAGCGCCCAACGCGACGGAAAGCGATGGCACGACCTGACCGACGAATTTGGCGTGCGCTGGTCGATGCCCGACGATTCGCCCCTTTACATGGATATCACCCATCATCCCCTGGCCGAAGCGAGCATCGACGATTTGGCCGATTACCCGTGGCCAAAGGGTGGCGACCCGGGCCGATTTGAAGGATTGCGCGAGCGAGCACTGAAGCTCCGCGACGAGACGCCCTTCGCCGTGGTCAGTGGCATCAGCGGCGTCGTTTACGAAATCTGCTGGTACATGCGCGGGCTTCAGCGATGGTTCATCGACACCATCGAGCAGCCGGAATTCTGCGAGGCGCTACTCGATCGGACGCTGAGGTTCTGGCTGGATTGGTTCGATGCGTTCCTCGCGGAAGTCGGCGACGTGGTCGACGTGATTATGATAGGAGACGATCTGGCGGGACAGCGCGGGCCGCTCTTCCGACCGGACTTCTACCGCCGCGTGGTGAAGCCGCGCCACAAGCAACTGGTGCAGTTCATCAAGTCGCGCACCGCGGCGAAGATCTGGTACCACACGTGCGGCGCCTGCCGGGGTTGTATTCCCGACCTGCTGGACAACGGCATCGACGCGCTGAACCCCGTACAGATCAGCGCGGCCGGAATGGACCCCGGCCAGTTGAAAGCCGAGTTCGGCGATCGACTTGTCTTCTGGGGCGGAGCCATCGACGCCCAACATGTGTTGCCCCACGCCGATCCGGACACGGTTCGGGAGCACGTACGGAGAAACCTCCAAGCCTTCCAACCGGGGGGCGGGTACGTGTTCAACAACGTCCACAACATCCAGGCCGGTGTGCCGCCGGAGAACGTTCTGGCGATGTACGACGCGGCGTACGAGTTCGGTTTCTACGAATGAACGCCGGCGGGAAGCGGGCTCTGGTGAGGTGATTCCGTGAGCAAGAACATGAGAATAACTTCTCAAGCGACCTTGGGACTGATCGTGGCCGCCGCCGGGTTGGTTGCCGCGGCACGTGCCGACAATTTGGATTTCAGCGATCCGGCGCGTGTCGTGTCGCCGCCTGAAGGATCGCCCGGGTATCCGTCGCGCGAGGCGAACCTCGACGCGCTGCCCGGGTTCCAGAATCCGCCACCGGGTTACGGCGAGGTGCCGTTCTGGTGGTGGACCGGCGATCCGCTCGACAAGGATCGACTGGCGTGGCAGATCGAGCAGTTGCACCGCAAGGGCATCTCCGGGATGCAGGTGAACTACGCCCACGAAGACACGCCCGGCTGGCCAACCTACGCCGCCGAGCCGGAACTCTTCTCCGACGCGTGGTGGGACGTATGGAAGTTCGTCGCCGATCAGTGCGGCAAGCGCGGTATGGGGATTGGTCTGAGCGGCTACACGATCGACTGGCCGAACGGCAAGAGTCTGGTCAGCCGCACCATCTACAACGATCCCGAAATCCAGGGTCGCGAGATCGCCGTCGCACGCAAGGAGCGCGTTCTCGCCGGCCAGGCGCTGGCCTGTAAACTGCCGGCCGACACCGTGGCCGTTCGAGCTTACCCGCTGGGCAAAACGGCCATCGCTCCCGGCAGCCAGGATCTGACCGGGTCTATTGAGGACGGCCATCTGGACTGGACCCCAGCCGAAGGCGACTGGGAAGTCTGGATCTTCACCGCCGCGCGCAAGCCCGGCACGCTCAACCCGATTCATCCGCTGGCCGGACGCCGAGTCGTGGAGAAATTCTTCCAGCGGTTCCAGGACAATGCGCCCGGGCAATCCGCCGCGGGGCTGAACTACTTCTTTCACGACGAGTTGAAGTTCGGCGTCGGCGATCGGATTTGGGCCGACGATCTGGCCGAACAGTTCACCCGACGTAAGGGCTACGACCTGTTCGAGGCGCTGCCCGCAATGTTCCAGGACGTCGGGCCCAAGACGATCAAGTACCGGCTCGACTTCATGGACGTGAAGATGCGACTGGCCCAGCAGCGCTACTTCATTCCGATCTTCCGGTGGCACTGGAGCCGGGGCAAGATCTACGGTTGCGATCAAGGCAGCCGCGGCCGCAACCCGATGGAATTCGGCGACTATTTCAGCGCCGTGCGCTGGTACACGGCCCCCGGCCACGATACGCCGGGCGGAAGGGCCGATCTGATCAAGGGCAAAGTTTCCAGTTCCATCGCCCAGCTATACCGCCGCCCGCGCGTCTGGTTGGAAGGGTATCACAGCCTCGGCTGGGGCGCCACGCCCGAGAACCTGATGGTGGCCACGCGCGAGAACTACGTCTACGGCTGCAATCTGCTCAACCTGCACGGTTTGTACTACACCACGCACGGCAGCTTCTGGGAGTGGGCACCGCCGAGCTACCATTTCCGCATGCCGTACTGGGAACACATGGGCGTGTTTCTGAAGTACTTCGAGCGTCTCTCGTACCTGATGAGCCAGGGCGTACACCAGTGTGACATCGCGGTGATGTATCCGGTCGCTCCCGGTCAGGCCGGACTGGCTGGCCGCGAGGCAACCAACGCCGCCTTCGCCGCGGGCACGACGCTAATGAGCAACGGTTACGATTTCATCTTCATGGATTTCGAGTCGCTGGCTCGGGCTCGAGTCCGCGACGGGCGTTTGCACGTCGCCGACGCTTCGTATCGTGTGCTGGTACTGCCGGCCATGCGTGCCGTGCGATGGTCCACCCTGCAAAAAGCCCGGGAGTTTTTCCGCGCCGGCGGGATCGTGATCGCCACGAAGGCGCTTCCCGAGGCCAGCGATCGCGCCGGTCGCGAAGACCCGGAACTCGACGCGACCGTCAAGGAATTGTTCGGCGCCACGGCCGCGCAGGCGGCAACCGGCGTCCGCCCGCCGGTCCAACGCAGCAAGGCCGGCGGCATCGGCATCGCCGGGCTGTCGGGTAAGCCGCTGCCCGTACGCCGCTACGACGGCGGCTTCGTCGGACGTTGGGCCTGGTCGAAAGAGCCCGCGCGGCAGGTCTATTTCAAGAGCGTCTGGCGGGCGCCGGCCGGTGCGAAGTCGGCTTGCGGTGTCCGGTTCTTCTGCGATAACGCAGGGGCCCTTTATCTGAACGACACGCAGCTTTGCTCGGGCGTCGATCACTCCAATGGCTGGACCGGCCGGATCGCACTGAAAGACGGCGATGTGATCACCATCGATGCGACGGATCACGACCCGCCGGGACAACGCTGCACCGCGGGCATGTTTCTGGCGATCGTCCAGGACGGCAAGACGGTGCTTTCCACGGACGACTTGCGTTACACACTCACCCGTCCCGCGGGCAAAGCGTGGCGCACAAGTCGTGACACGACCGGCCTGTCTGTTCCCGACCACACCAATGTCCACGAGGCGCATCGGGGCGCCGCGGCGGGCGACGTGTGGACCTCCCTGCTGGGCCAGATCGAGAGTCTGGTTCCGCGCGATGTGCAGGCCCCGCAACCGGTCAAGGCAATGCACCGCAAGGTCGGACCGCGAGAGGTTTACATGGTGATGGGCGCACCGAAGAACTCGACCGTCGAGTTCCGCGCCAAGGGCCGCGTCGAACTGTGGGATCCGTGGACCGGGGCGGTTCGGCCGCTGCGAGTGCTCGCCGAAACGGCGACCGGAACGAAGGTCGAGTTGCCGCTGGAGGATTACGAAGCCCAGATCGTCGTCTTCACGCCGGACCGGGAGCACGTCGATCCGCCGCCGCATCAGCAGCGCTCCGTGCGGGAAATCGCCCTGGACGGCGAGTGGGAGTTCGAACTGAAACCGACCATGGACAATCGCTACGGAGACTTTCGCCTGCCCGCGGTCGACAAGATCATCGGCCCCGAAGCCCGCATCTTCCGTCACGCCGTCGAGCGCGGCGACGCGACCGCCTGGCATGAACCAGACTTCGACGACAGCCGCTGGGAGCGGGCTACGTACGACTTCGGGCCGCAATTCTGGCTGCTGGGACCAATCCCGGCAAGCGACGCGCTCGACGCACAACTGGCGAAGCTTACGCGGGTTGATCCACGGGAATCGGTCACCGTAGCCGGCCGTTCGTTCTCCTGGCGCCCCTACAGCTTCTCCTGGCGTCAGGGGCTCCAAGGCGATCCCGGTCACCAGGGTTACCACGGCCTGAAAGAAAACGTCACCGACCACTTCCTTTGTCTCGGCCGGCGCGCTGGTGCGCTCAACGAAATCACCTACGTGACCGAGACGCCGGGCAGCCGCTATTACCTCTGGACCAGCGCCACGGTCGATCGCCCCACGACGGCTCGCATCACCGCCAGCGTCCGCCAAGAGGGCCAACGGCCGCACGCCTCCGAGGTACTGACACCGGCGGCCGTGTTTCTGAACGGCAAACGGGTCGAAGATCTGCAAACGGCCGTGCCGCTACGGGCGGGCCCCAACCCCACGCTGGTGCGTTACGACGGGGCCGGCCGCGGCTATTTCGTCCTCCGACGCGACGGAGACGACACGAAGCCGTCGAACCGCACGCCGCTGGCGATGACCTGGTTCGACGATCCGTCGGTGATCCGTTGCGACGTGCATGCCGGGGCCAAGCCGGCCCAATGGTTTCGCTTCACCGCTCCGCCCGGCTTTCGCGCGATGACGGTCACTGCCAGAGGAACCGTAGAGGCTTGGGCAAACGGTCAGCCCATGCGTGCCGCGGGTCAAGGCCGATTCGAGGCGGCCGCGCCGCTGCGCCATGCGGCCGTCGTCGCGCTGCGCGTGGTGCCCGAGGCGGGTGTTTGCGGTGCGGCCGTGTTCCCCGAACCGGTGCGGCTGCAGTGCGGACCCGGCCTCACCTCACCGGGCGACTGGTCGAAGACCGGCGCGCTGGAGTGCTATTCCGGCGGCGCGTGGTATCGCAGGACCGTGACACTAACGCCGGAGCAAGCCCGCGGCCAGATCACGCTCGATCTCGGAAAAGTGGTCGCCACGGCCGAAGTTCGCGTCAACGGCCAAGCAGCCGGCATCCGGGTCGCGCCGCCATGGCACGTGGACATCTCCGGACGCGTGAAGCCCGGCGAGAACCGAATCGAGGTGCTCGTCTACAACACATTGGCCAACCACTATCTCACCATTCCGACCCGCTACCGGGGCAATCTGGCTTCCGGTCTGCTGGGGCCCGTGACGCTGGAGGTGGCAACAACGCCACGCGGCAATCGTATCACCGACCCGTAAACCTCCGCGCGAAAGAACCTCAGTTACGAGAGGAGCAGTCCGTGTCGTTATCAAGCAGTTCGGGAACCCGTCCGGCGCAAGCGATCGAGTCGGCTTACCGCGACGCGCGGGCCGTGTACGGCGAGTTGGGGGTGGACGTGGAGGGCGCGTTGCGGCGCCTCGCCGAGCTTCCCATCTCGATGCATTGTTGGCAGGGAGACGACGTGGGCGGGTTCGAGGGCGCTGCCGATGAGATCGGCGGCGGACTGGCCGTCACCGGCAACTACCCCGGCAAAGCCCGCACGGCCGACGAACTGCGGGCCGACCTGGATCGGGCAACGTCGCTTGTCCCCGGCACGCATCGGCTGAACCTGCACGCCAGCTATGCCGAGACCGGGGGAGAACGCGTCGAACGGACGGACCTCACGCCGGCGCACTTCCAGGGCTGGATCGACTGGGCTCGGGGCCACGGCATGGGGCTCGACTTCAACCCCACGTACTTCGCCCATCCGCGGGCCGACGACGGGCTGACGCTGAGCCATCCCGACGAGGGCATCCGGCAGTTTTGGATCGAGCACGGCATCGTCTGCCGCAAGATCGGGGCCGCGATCGGGGCGGCGCTGGGCACGCCCTGTGTGACCAATATCTGGATCCCCGACGGCATGAAGGATTCGCCCATCGACCGCAAAGGGCCCCGCGAGCGGCTCACCGCGGCACTGGACGCGATCTTTGCCGAAGATCTGGACCCGGCCTGCAACCTCGACGCCGTCGAGAGCAAGCTGTTCGGCATCGGTTCGGAGAGTTACGTGGTCGGGTCGCACGAGTTCTATTTGGGTTACGCGATCAGCCGGAAAAAACTGCTGTGTCTCGACGCGGGACACTTTCACCCCACGGAAGTCATTTCCGACAAGATCTCGGCCGTGCTGCAATTCCTCGATCGGCTGCTGTTGCACGTCAGTCGCGGCGTCCGCTGGGACAGCGACCACGTGGTGATCCTCAGCGACGAGTTACGGGCAATCGCCCAGCAGTTGGTTCGGGGAGACTATCTGGGCCGGGTCCACATCGGGTTGGACTTCTTCGACGCCAGCATCAATCGCGTGGCGGCCTGGGTGATCGGCACACGGGCCATGATCAAGGCCCTGCTGCTGGCCCTGCTCGAGCCGATCGACCTCTTGCGCCGGCTGGAAAACGAGGGCGACTTCACCGCCCGGCTGGCCATGCTCGAAGAGATCAAGACGCTTCCGGCCGGTGCCGTGTGGGACTACTATTGCTTGACGAGCGACGTGCCGCTGGGTGGCGCTTGGCTGGACGACGTCCGGCGATACGAAGTCGACGTCCTGTCGAAACGAGGCTAATCGCCGCTGAAAGAAACAGGAGAAACGACCGTGAGCGAGGAAACAACCTCTTCGGCGGGCGGCGAATTCGAACGCGAGCCGGTACCCCGGAAGTCGCTGTTGGGCTTCAAGAGCTTCATCGGTATGTACGCCGGTGAGCACTGCGCGGGCACCGAATTGATGATCGGCCCGCTGTTCGTGGCGGCCGGCGTCAGTGCGTTCGACGTGATCGTCGGGCTAATCGTCGGCAACCTGCTGGCCGTGCTAAGCTGGGTCTTCCTGACGGCTCCCATCGCCACGCGGGCAAGACTGACGCTCTACTACCAGCTCGAAAAGATCTGCGGCCGCAATCTGGTCACGCTCTACAACCTAACCAACGGCGTGATGTTTTGTTTCCTCGCCGGGGCGATGATCACGGTCTCGGCCACGGCCGTGGGCGTGTGGGTGAGGTTTCCCATGCCCGGGCTCGACGACTTCTATCCCAACAGCGTCGGCTGGGTGCTAACGGTGCTGTGCGTGGGGGCGGTGATCTCGATCGTGGCCGCCTACGGCTATCGGATGGTAGCCTACGTGGCCAACATCGCGGCTCCGTGGATGGTGTTGGTGTTCCTGGCGTTCGGGCTGGTGGCGCTGCGGAATTTTGTCACCAGCACCGGCGCGGAAATCGACTCCGCCGCCGCGCTGTGGCAGTTGGCCGATCAGGTGATTTGGCGAGGCGGCGACCCGCTGCCCGGCCAGGTTAAGTTCACGTTCTGGCACGTGACGTTCTTCGCCTGGTTCTGCAACATGGCGATGCACGTCGGCATGAGCGATCTGTCGGTGTTCCGCTTCGCGCGGAAGTCGTGGTACGGCGTGGCTGCGGCCGCGGGGATGTACGTCGGCCACTTCATGGCGTGGATCTGTGCGTCGATGCTCTATGCCTTCCAACTTCACTCGGCCGGGTTGACCAGCACCGAGACGATCGCGGCCGCCGACACCGCGGGCACGCTGCCGGCTCCGCTGCCCGGACCGCTGGCCTACGGCGCGTGTGGCATTGCGGGGTTGCTGTGCGTGATCGTGGCCGGATGGACCACCGCCAACCCGACGATCTACCGCGCCGGACTGGCCTTCCAGGCGATCATGCCCAACCGGTCGCGGTTCGTGGTCACCCTGATGACCGGGGCGTTGGCCACGGCGGCCGCGCTTTTCCCGGCCCTGGCCATGAAACTCCTGGACTTTGTCGCCCTGTACGGCCTGGTCTTGATGCCCATGGGCGCGGTGGTCTTCGTCGACTATTGGCTGCTTCGCCGATTGGGTCTCCAAGCGGAACTTGCCCAGTCGCGCGGGATCAAGTTCAACCCGGCCGCGGGTATTGCGTGGTTCGCCACGCTGGCTATCTGCCTGGGCCTGGTCTTCAGCGGAATCGAGATCAACGGATTCGAACCGTTCCAGATCTACTTCGTTTCGCTGCCCGGGTGGTTCGTGGCCGCGGCGCTGTACATTGTCCTCAGCGCGGTTTACCAGTCTGGGCTGCACCAGACTCGGCTTTTCCGCCAACTGTGCCGGCTCGCTTCCTGGGGGAGTCTCGCCGCGGTCGTCGTACCGGGCGGAGCTTATTTGCTCGGGCCAGCGAATCTCGACGACGTGAAAGGAATGATGCTCATCGGCACCGTTGTCTGGTTTATCGCCACGCCGTTGTGGATGGGACCGCAACGCGAAGAGTAGGGAGCAGTTCATGGCATGAATCCCGGTACAGTGGTTCGTCAGTGAAAAGTTGACCTTGCGCTAGGGGATTGGTGTTGGCAACCGATTTCGCGAAGCGGATAACCGCTAGATTCGTCGCCACCGGCCGAAACCCACGGAACGGATTCCCCCGGTGGCGGCGTCCGGGGCAAGCTACACTTGCACGGGCTGCGAAATGGAGTGACTCGGGACCAGATCCACGAAGGTTCGGCATACGCCGAGAGAGATATCCGCATGGCAATCGGAGAGGTCGCGGCAAAACCAACCAAGGTCGGCATGGGGGGCATTGCGTTCGGGCAGGCTCCCACCGTGCTGGAAACCTTGTTGGGTTCGTGTATCGGCGTGGCGGTGTGGGATAGGGACACCAAGATGGGTGGTCTGGCTCATGTCGTTCTGCCCGAGAGCCGCGGAAAATCCTCCGCGCCGGGCAAGTTCGCCGACACGGCCGTTTCCGAACTTCGCCGGGAAATGGTACGCCGAGGTGCCAATACCAAGAAGCTCACGGCGAAAATCGCCGGCGGAGCGACGATGTTTGGCCAACGAACCAACCAGGACATCGGCCAGAAGAACGACGAGGCCGTGCGCGAGCATCTTCAGACGCTCGGAATCCCCCTGATTGGCGAGCATACCGGCGGCACCAGCGGCCGGGTCATTCGGTTTTCCCTGGAAGACGGCTCCGTGACGGTCAAAATCGGCCGGGAAATCGTTACCGTGCTCTAAACGGTCATGCGTCCTGGCCCCTTACCCGAGGGGTGGTCGCGTTGACACTGGGCCGGTTCCCTGCTAAAAAATAAGGTTTGCATGGGTCGCCATCGGCTAGCGCCGGGGTTGGACCGTCGGATTCGTCACGTTTGGCGTCCCGGGTGAGAGCCGCTCGGGACGCGCTACCAGGAGGAGTCGACCTTGGGCATCAGCGAACGCGGAAAAGAAATCAAGCGCCGCCGGCATCGCCGGAAGAAGCTCACTCAACTTGCCAAGAAGCACGAAAAGGCAACCGTTTCCGAGCGCGCCGCGATTGTCGAGAAGATTCGCGAACTGACGCCCGGCGCCGGTGACATTCTCGGCAACTGGGGCGTGAAGGAACGCTAGGCGGCCCGTGGTTGAAAAAGGGGACTGGCTCCGGCCGAGAGTCCCTCTTTCCCGATGACAGGGGATGTTGGCGAGGTGCCTGTCCCCTTTTTCGGCGGGCGGCTACGATTCGGGGAAGTTACGCGTCGGGCCGAGCGTCCCGTCGGGGCGCCGAGCGAGAATCGCCATCAGCCGGTCGCCATCGATTGCGGCGAACTCCGTCACGTCCGGGGGAAGATCCTCGCGGATGATCGGCCGCCCGTTGCCCACCAACGCTTGCTCCTCGGCCGACAGGCTAATCCGCGGCATCGGCACCAGCGCCTCTTGCGCGGGAAGCAGGTGATCGGCCAGGTTCTCTCGGGAGAGGTCGTCCAGGTCGACCGCGTCGGCCAGGAGAAAATGGCCGATCGCCGTTCGCTCGATCGCCGACATCACGGCCGCGGTGCCCAACGAGTGGGCCAAATCGCGCCCCAACGAGCGGATGTAGGTTCCCGACCCGCAATCCACCTCCAGCGACAGTTCCGGGTAGTCGTATCCGGTGACCTCGATTCGATGGACGACCACCTCGCGCGGCGCCAGATCGACTTGTTCGCCGGCGCGTGCGAGTCGATAGGCCCTTCGCCCCTCGATCCGCAAGGCGGAGTAGGCGGGCGGGCGCTGAAGAATGTGGCCTTGCAGCGCTCCGGCCGCATCGGTGATCTCGTGCAGCGACGGCTGTGGGGGATCGGCCAAGGGGGTGACTTTCCCGTCGACGTCCTCGGTGTCGCTTTCCCGGCCCAAGAGGAAAGTGGCCCGATATTGCTTGGGCAACCGTTGCACGTACTCGATCAGCCGAGTGGCCCGGCCGAGACAGACGATCAGCACACCGGTCCCCAGCGGATCGATCGTCCCGGCATGTCCAGCCTTGGTGCGTCCACCGACGCGCTGCACGCGATCCACCACGTCGCGCGACGTGATCTCCTTGGGCTTGTTAATGTTGAGCAAACCGAAATGGTTTTTTCGCGATCCTGGGCGAGGCATGCGGGCGTACTGAACCGGGTGTGAAGGAAAGGCCGCGGCGAGTTCCACGACCGAACCCGTTATTGTAAACACCCGCCCGTGCATTCGGCCAGCCCTGGTCCGATGCCGCCACCAGCCACACGGGGGGCAACCGTTCACACCCTGAGAAGGCACGCGGAAATCGCCGAACACTCACGCAGAGACGCGAAGGTTCTTCGAGTCTCTTGGTTGGGATACGTAACCTGCCGCACCTCTCCAACCCCCTTGTTTTCCTACACCCCCGCATACGACGACCGGGCCTTGGCCCATCATGCCAAGGGGACAGGGACGAAGCCCTGCGTGACTACGGCAAGGCAATCGCACCGAAGCCGATCTGGCGGAAGTCCGCCGGCTAAAGCGAAGGCTCTAACCGGCGGGCCCCACCCCATCCTTTTATCCGTCACGGATTCTGTCGTTTATCACGCCATTGGGCCAGCCATCGTTGCGGCATTTCGGCCTTGATTAGGCTGATCAACAGAGCGAGCAGGAAGCACAGCAGCCCGGCGGCAATATGGTTCGCGCCGACGAGCTTGGGTCGCAGCCAGCCGTGGAGATGCCAGCCGGAAACGGCCGCCCAGCCAATCAGGTTCACCGACGCCGCCGCCAGGTACCAGCGGTTGGAGCTGACGTACCAATAGCCCGCCGCCACGGCAATTGTGGCCGCACAATACACGACAAGCAGTCCGCCGTGTGGATTGTCCAGCAGTCGAGAACCGATCGTCAGGGCGCCGATGCCGGCCACGACGATCAAGACCGCGCCTGAGTATCGCAACACGCGGGCCAGGGCATCGTCAAACGTGGCGCCGAGAATCAGTACCGCAGCGCCCAGCAGATGAAGCGGGATCAACCCGCCGTGGGCAGTGAAGACCGTGCCCCCAAAAGCGACACTCATCGCGGCCACCAAACAGCACGTGGCCAGCAGGTACCGCGCCGTGCTAGGCCGTGACAGCGCGATGCATGCCTGTAGCAAGGCAACGGCGGCCAACGGCAGCCAATGGGGCGCGGCGAGCGGAGACCCGGGGACCGAATCCGGGCGGAGGATTGCCAGCATGGCCAGCGAAGCCGTCAGGGCTGTCGTGGCGCCGGGGACGCGCCGCAGCCCTGCCCAGGCGTGGAAGGCAACCGTGGCGATCACCGTGAAAAACAGCGGCGATCCGTGCAGGGTGTTGACGAAGCGATCCAGAAAGCCCAGATCGCCAGCCGCGCCGACGGGCCCGGTCACCGTCAGGCCCAACAGGCCCAGCGGTGCCGCCAAAGCCGCATGAAGTATCCAGCGGCGGCGCGCAACGATGCCGATTTCCAGCAGGAGCAGACAGACCGGCATCAGAATGGGCACCAGGAAATATGCGCCGAAAACGGTCTGATCTCCCCGCTCGGGGTGCAGCGACATGCAGAGCAGATAGCAGCGTCCGCATAGCCCCAACACGAGCAGGCCGAACAACGACCAGGGATACTGCGGCCATGGCCAAGGGCTGCCGTTGTCGGCGACGTAACGCGGTCCTCGTCTGGCAGCCGGCAGCAGAAAGAGAAGGAGCAGGCCGCCGGTGCAGCCGAAGCCGAAGAGCCCCCACTGCAATCCGGGATGAAAAGGTTGGTCGACAACCGAAACGAGCGCGATCGGGTAGAGAAAGAATAATGAAAGAATCAAATAGAGCGGAATCCGCAACAGCACCGGCAAAGAGAGCCGAATGCCGCGCAATAGCGACTCGGTCAACCCAATCGCAAACACCAGCCCCGCCGAGCAACACCAGATGCCGAGCCGGGGCGCGGCGACCAGCGTTTCTTCAAACGTGACCGACATGGCCAAGAACATCAAAACCACCACCAGCAAGATCGTTCGCGTATCCTGCCAGGCACCGACGATGCGGATCAGAAACCAGGCGGCCGCCGCCATCAGCAGCGTGTAGCCGGCCATGCAGGCGGCCAACAAGAGAGTCTCGTGAGTGTGTCCGGCGGAGAACGATATCCGCAGACCCCAGAGCACCAACACCGCGCTGATCAAGTAGAAGGGATTGTGCGTACAAACGAAACGCACCAAACCACCAGCGTGCCGAACGACGCCCGGCGGCACGCCACTTGCCCCGGGACGAACGCCCGAGGACTCGTCACAAGAACCACTCGACCCAACTGGAACATGCTCACTCATGGCACACCTCCAAATTGGGCGGCCGGCTGCGTGTCCGACCGCCTCGAAAGAGAGAAACGGAACCGGAATACAACTCACGCGGCGACGTCGCGGGACGCTGGACTGGACAAGAAGGACAAGAAATCCCCGCCACCGAACGTCTCCATGCAGGCTATGCGATTACTCTGAGCATGGCAAGGAAATGGCACGCGGCAAGATAGAGGGAAAGAGGGAAGAGGACGGGCATTATCCTGGCGTCGGGCGTTCGGCCAGCTCTGGTCCGATCCCGGCGAGCCGCTCGGGGCACCCGAACCATCGCTTGATTCGTGATCGATCACCCACCCCACCTGGGGGGCTCCGTCCCTGGCGTGGCCGGTCGCCGGAGGGTAGGATGAAATTGGCTGGTATCATGGGAACCTGGACGGATGAAATTCGAGCAACTCGGACCGTATCGAATCGTACGTACGCTGGGCCGGGGCGGTATGGGGACCGTCTACGAAGGCGTGCATGACGCCAGCGGCGAGCGGGCGGCGGTGAAGGTCCTTTCGGCGGCTCTGGCCCAGGAGCCCGGTTTCCGCGACCGATTCGAGGTGGAGATCGAAACGCTGCGCAAGCTTCGCCATCCGAATATCGTCGAGCTGCGCGGCTTCGGCCGACTCGACGACCTGCTCTACTATGTGATGGAACTGGTCGAGGGCACAAGCCTCGAAGAGCATCTGCGACAGGATCGGGTGTTCGACTGGCGCGAGGTTGTGCCGATGGTGATCGATACCTGCCGCGGACTGAGGCACGCCCACGACCGGGGTGTGATTCATCGCGACATCAAGCCGGCCAATTTGCTGCTGGATCCCGAGGGACGGATCAAGCTTTCCGATTTCGGCATTGCCAAGCTCTTCGGCAACGCACCGGTCACGGCCGAGGGTAATCTGGTGGGAACGGCCGAGTACATGTCGCCGGAACAGACCGACGGAGGGCCGGTCACGCCGCGGACCGACCTTTACAGTCTGGGTGGCGTGGTCTACGCGCTCTTGGCCGGACATCCACCGTTTATCGCCAAGACCTTGCCCGAGATGCTGCAAATGCAGCGGTTCGACATCCCCGACCCGCTGGGGCAGCACGTGAAAGATCTGCCCGAGGAGTTGGCGGCCATCGTCGGCCAACTGCTGGAGAAAGACCCGGCGAGCCGGATCCCCAGCCCGTTGGCTTTGATTCGCCGTTTGGAGGCCATGCAAGAGGCCCTTTCGGTGGTTCCGGAGACCGTCACGGCCGATCCGTCGGAGATGCTGTCGGCCGATCCGTCGGAGATGCGGGACGAAGGCACCGGCGAGTTCGACTTTTCGGCCGATCCGCAAGGGGTCACCCGGTCGGCTCCCAATTTGCGCGTGCCGGTCGAGACAAGCCCTGGCGAGTCGCCGGTCGAGCAGGACGAACCGGAAGAAAAACAGGAGGCCAAACCGGCCGGCAAGTTTACGACCGTCGACGAAGCCCCGATCGAAACAGAGCCGGCTCCATCTCCGCCGATGATCTCCGTTCAGGTCGTCGCCCTGTCGGCCGCCCTGATCTTCATCGGCCTGACCGCCTTGTACCTGATGCGACCGCCGACGGCGCAGGACCTTTTCGATCGGATTCCCACGCAAAGCGACGTGGAAATCGAGTCGCTGGTCGAAGCGGAGGACGATGTCCGGGAATTCCTCGTGCGTTTCCCCGACGATCCGCGATGTGCCCAGCTCAAACGGCTCGAAGAGGAAATCGAGCTGTATCACCTGGAACGCCGTTTTCAGCGCCGCGCCCGCGGGCTGGCCAGCGTCGAGGGCCTGCTCCCGATCGAGCGATCGTACCTCGAGGCGATCAATCTCATGGAGTTGGATCCGGAGCAGAGCATGCTGAGACTCCAGGCCCTGGTCGACTTGTACCAGAGCGGAACCAATCCGGCGAGCACCGCCG
This sequence comes from uncultured Planctomycetaceae bacterium, assembly GCA_964444795.1. GTDB lineage: Bacteria > Planctomycetota > Planctomycetia > Pirellulales > Thermoguttaceae > JABMRP01. Next base: position 10,904 of record CAYUIQ010000021.1, on the reverse strand, counting down.
GAAAATGCCTTGAACTGGCCCGCCGCCGCCTGGCCCAGTTGCGCCGGGAAATCGACGGCTACTCCGCCGAATATGCGCGATCGCTGAAAGAACGGCTCGACGAGGCCGACGGGCTCCGCCCCAGCGATCCGGAATCGGCTCGGGCAATGTATCGGGCCGTCGTGAAACTGTACGATGGCAAGCCGTGGGCCCGGGAGGCCGTCGACCGCGCCCGGAAGGCGCTGACCGAGGAGCCTGGTTCCTAGCAGCCCCGTCACGAGATTCCTCCCATGGCCCGGCCACCGAGAATCGAATACCTGGAAACAGGGTCTGACCCCTGTTCCCCCAAGCGCGATCGAAAGCGGTGAGGTACTGGCTTTGTCTCAGAAGGCGTCCAGAGGGCTTGTACGATGGCCCTCCGAGGCCGTCGCTGGGGAAAGAACTCGGCTTCCCGACGGCCTCGGAGGGCCATCGTACGAGCTTTGAGATAAAGCCTGGCAACCCGTTGAAGAAGTGCGTACACTTGAAGTGGACTGCCAAGAACCCCGTTTCCACATCGAGAGAACGCGAACCGTCATGTCCGATCATCCCTCGCCTGCCCGTCCCGGCTTTCCCGCCACGCGACTTCGCCGCTTGCGCCAGCACCCAGGCGTTCGCTCCCTGGTGCGGCGAACTCATTTGTCGCCTGGCCATCTGATCTTGCCGCTGTTTGCCCGAGCGGGCAAGAACTTTCGCCGGGAGATTCCCTCGATGCCGGGCCATTTCCAGCTCTCGCCCGACCTGCTGGTCGAGCCCTTGCGCCAGGCCGCCGAACTGGGGCTCGGGGGCGTCATTCTCTTCGGCATCCCCGAGGAAAAAGACGCCACCGGCAGCGATGCCATGAGCGACGACGGCATTGTGCAGCAGGCGGTGCGCGTGGCCAAGCAGACGGTTCCCGAGCTATTGGTCATAACCGACGTCTGCTGTTGCGAGTATACCGATCACGGTCATTGCGGTATTCTCAACGATGCGACCGGGCGGACCGACGTCGACAACGACGCCACGCTCGAGCTGCTCGCCCGGCAGGCGGTCAGCCACGCCCGGGCCGGGGCCGACATGGTGGCTCCCAGCGGGATGATGGACGGTATGGTCGGCGCCATTCGCCGCGGGCTGGATGGGGCCGATTGTTCACATATCCCGATCATGAGTTACGCGGCCAAGTATGCCAGCGCCTTTTACGGTCCGTTTCGCGAGGCGGCCGAGAGCACTCCCCAGGCCGGCAATCGCCGCGGTTACCAGATGGATCCGGCCGCCGCGGCCGAGCAAGCGCTGCGCGAAGTTCAACTCGATCTGAACGAAGGAGCCGACCTGGTCATGGTCAAGCCGGCTCTGGCCTATCTCGACATCATCCGCTTGGTCGCCGATCGAATGCCCGGCGTTCCCCTGGCCGCCTACAACGTGTCGGGTGAATACAGCATGGTCAAGGCGGCCGCCGAGCGGGGGTGGATCGACGAGCGGGCCGTGGCCGTCGAATCGCTCACCGCCATGCATCGGGCCGGCGCCGAGATCATTCTCACCTACTGGGCCGCCGACGTGGCCCGATGGTTGGCGTGATCTCCGTTCGCTCTTTACACCAGCGGCCCGATGGCTCAGAATGATCGTCTGATCCAAACCCTATCGAACGCGACTGCCCCCGCTGGCGGGGTAGTCGCCTTTTGTTTCACGATGGCGGGAGAATAAGCCATGTCGGACCGCATCCCCATGACGCGCAAGGGCTATGATAAGCTGAAAGCCGAAATGGAGCACCTCGATACCGTCGAGATGCCCATCATTCTCGAACGACTCGCCACCGCCCGGGGCGAAGGCGATCTGAGCGAAAACGCCGAGTATCACGGCGCCAGGGAAAGCCAAGGCATGCTCCAGGCCAAGATCAACCTCCTCCGCGACAAGCTCTCCCGGGCCGCGCTGATCGATCCCTCGAAAATCAACACCGAGGAGGTCTCCTTCGGTGTGACCGTGAAGGTGAATGATCTGGGATTCGACGACGAGGAAGAATTCACGCTGGTTGGTGCCGGAGAAGAAGACTACGACACGGGCAAGATTCTCGTGACCAGCCCTTTGGCCCAGGGTCTCATGGGCAAGAAAGTGGGGGAGACGGCCGAAATCGAAGTACCCCAGGGCACGTTGCGATTCGAGATCCTCGAAATTCGTGTCGATGAATAAAGGGTGAGCCTATGAGATCCATGCTCACCGCAAGTCCCTAAGTCACCTCATGCTGTGTAGACGTCTTATTTTTCCAGGCCGTGAAGCCCCACAGCGGGGTAGGTAATGAGCAGGTAATCGCGGCGTAATCATTCCGTTGGGTCGCGTCCGCGAAGGTCTCCTCGGGGATGACTCATCCAGTGAATACCAGTACAATGCGCGACCGATTCGAGGGCTGATCTTCGCATCATGCGCAGGTTGGCTAGTGTTCTGGAACTTCCCATTTTTCGAGGTGTGTTCCGTTGATCCAATCGTCCGCCGAAATCCCGACTTCCGCCGTGGTCCAGTTTCCGGAGAAACTCTCGCTCGAAGCGTTGCTTCCGGTGGCCTACCGCACGATGGTCCGCTCGCGTCGCATCGAGGCGCGGCTGCTGGAATTGTTCCAAAAGGGGTACGTCAAGGGGACGGTGACCCAAAGCAACGGCAACGAGGCCACGGCGGTGGGGATGGCCCTGCCGCTGCGTCCGGGGAGGGATATCGTCTCGTTTCTGCACCGGGATTTCGCCTCCCATTTGTTGTTCGGCGCGACCCCCTATCAGTTGGTATGCCAGTACATGGCCAATGCCGACAGCCTGACCCATGGGCGCGAAGGCAACTGCCACCATGGCGACGCCCGTAACCGGCGACTGCCGATGATCAGCCATCTGGGCAAGATGCTGAGCCTGGTGGTCGGCGGCGCATGGGCGGCTCGCTCCGGCGGCGAGAAGGTCTTCGGATTGGCGGTGGTCGGCGATGGCGGGAGTAGCACGGGCGAGTTTCACGAGGCGCTGAACATCGCTTCGGTGCGCCGCGCGCCGGTGCTGTTTGTGGTGCAGAACAACGGCCTCTCGTTTTCCACGCCGACGGCCGCCCAATACCGTTGCGAGAATCTCTCCGACCGGGCCGCCGGTTACGGCATCACGGGCCGCACGATCGACGGCACCGACGTTTGGGAGGTGTACACGGCCGTGTGGGATGCCCTGGCCGCCATGGCCGAGGACCCGGCGCCGGCAATCCTCGAGTGCCGCACCGTGCGTCTGGTGGGACACGCCGCCTACGACAAGGCCGACTACGTCAGCGACGAACAGATGGCCCAGTGGCAACAGCGCGATCCGCTGCCCAAGACCCGCGCGCGGCTGCTGGAGGCCTGCGCGGTTTCCGCGGACGAGGTTGCCGCCTGGGAGCAGGAGATCGAAGAGGAAGTCAACGAAGTGATCGCCCGGGCCGTGCCGGTTGCTCGTCCCGATCCGGTCGTGCGTCGCGGCGACGTGTATGCCTCGTCCTCGCCGGCACCCGTCAAGCCGTTCCAGGCCAAGCGACTGAAGAACGGCGAGGCGGTCAACCGGGCGCTCGACACGATTCTGACCGACCACCCGCGGGCGTTTCTCGTCGGGCTCGACGTCGGCACCTACGGATCGGCATTCAAGACCTGCAAAGGGCTCATCGACCGGCATGGCCCGCAGCGGGTGATCGACATGCCCTTGTGCGAGTCGGGGCTGGTGGGGTTCTGTCTGGGTGCATCGCAAGTGGGCGGTCTCCCGATCATGGAATTCCAGTTCGCCGATTTTTCGACCGAGGCGGTGACCCAACTGGGCCTCAACGCGGGTACGTGGCACTTTCGCTCGGGCTGCGACGCGCCGATTCTGATGCGGCTTCCCTGTGGCGGCGGGTTGACGATGGGGGCCTTTCATTCGGGTGAATACGAAGGGTTGTGGGGCCGGTTCCCCGGGCTGAAGCTTCTCTACCCGGCCACGGCACAGGAAACCTACGAGGCGCTGATCGCCGGTTTCGCCGATCGCAACCCGTGCCTGGTCTTCGAGCACAAGCTGCTCTACTGGAGCAAGAGCGGCCCGGTCGATTTCGACGGCGACGTGCGCTCGGTCTGGAGATCGCGCCGCTATACCGAGGGCGAGGACGTGACGATCGTGGCCACCGGTGCGATGGTTCACGAGGCCACTGCGGCGGCGGCTCGCAGCGAGCATTCCGTCGAGGTGTGGAATCCCTTCGTATTGCAGCCGCTCGACCTCGACCCGATCATCGACTCGGTGGAGAAGACCTCGCGGCTACTGGTGGTACAGGAATGCGGCGAGTCGGGCGGCTTGGGCAATCGGATCATCTCGCAGATTCTCCGTCACGGCCGGGCCACGTTGAAATGTCCGGCGCAGTTGTTGGCCGCGCCCGACCTGCCGGTCCCCTTTGCCCCCGAATTGGAAAGCCACTACCGGCCCAACGCCGACAAGATCCTGGCAACCGTTGAGAGAATGATCGGAGAGAGGTGATGGACGGCAACAGTTTTCGTATGGCACTCTACTTGCCCGCCCAAGGCGCTTCGGAAACCGAAGCGACGGTGATCGAGTGGTATCTGGCCGAAGGCGACCGCTTCGACAAAGGGCAGGCACTGGCCCAAATCGACAGCGCCAAGGCGGTCTTCGACTTCGAGGCCCCGTGCGACGGCCTCGTGATCCAGTTGCTGCATCTCGAGGGCGAAACGATCTTGTTCTCCGATCCGGTCATGGAAATCGAGACCTCCGATCCGGCGATGAAGGATTGGATTCCTCCAGCCGCCGAAGCCGACGAGATCCCTCTACCCCCGCCCGTCTCGCCGCCCGTCCGGACGGCCGCCGACGTCGAAGGGGGGACCGTCATTTTGGGGATCGGCGGCTACCTGCCGCAGCGCGTCGTGACCAACGCCGAACTGGCCAACTCTTTTCCCGGCATCTCCGAGAACTACGTCGAACAAGTAACCGGTGTGCGCTGCCGGCATTGGGCCTCCCACGAAGAAAAACCCTCGGACATGGCCTACGCCGCCTCGCTGGAGGCGATCCGCAACTCGGGCATCTCGACCGGCGACATCGATGCGGTGATCCTCTCGACCACCACGCCCGACTTCGCCATGCCCTCGACCGCCAGCGTGTTGCAGGATCGGCTCAACTTGTGTAACGTGCCGGCCTTTGACCTCAACGCCGCGTGCTCCGGCTGGCTCTACGCCGTCTCGATGGCCCGGGGGATGATCCTCTCCGGGTTGGCCCGAAACGTGTTGGCCGTCGGGGCCGACATGCAATCGCGGCTCTTGGACCGGTCGGACCGCAATACGTGCTTCATCTTCGGCGACGGGGCCGGAGCGGCGATCATTTCGGCGGGAAATACGGGACACCGCATCCGCCAGATCATCCTGGGCGCCGATTCGCGCGGCCTGCGCATGGCCCGGCGCGAGGAGCCCGGTTACCTCGTGGCCAACGGGCACGGCTCGGCCGATCCGTGGATCCGCGTCGACGGCCCGGCCCTGTTCCGCCTGGCTACCGAGAGTTTCGCCACGCTCGTTCGCGACTGTCTGGCCAAGACCGGGTGGAATGCCGACGACACACGTTGGGTCGTTCCCCATCAGGCCAACGGGCGTATCCTCAAGGCGGCGGCCAAGCGAAGCGGCGTGTCGTTCGACCGCTACTATCTCAACGTCGATCGGGTCGGCAACACGTCCAGCGCCAGCATCCCCATCGCGCTGACCGAGTTGGAGGAAGGCCTCCACCCGGGTGACCAGCTCGTCCTCTGCTCGGTAGGTGCCGGCGTAACCACGGCCGCCATTTCGGTCGAGTGGTAGCGACTGCGTTCGGACTTGGGGGCTGTCGACTTAGTAACCCGAAGCGTCAGCGAGGACCGAGAAGGCTGCCTCGCTGACGCTTCGGGTTACGATTTACGCCGGGTGCCACGCCAACGAACACTGGCTCCCCACGACCCCGTGCGGTAGGCTATGATTGTTCGGCAACCCGGCCCACTCGATCTCTCTCCCCGGAGGACCTTTCCATGAAGACGCTCGCGATTTGGACGTTGATCTCGGTTTGCTTCGGACTTATCGTTACCACCTCGCAACTTACAGCAGCGCCGCCGGAAGGCGACGGTTGGAAGCCGTTGTTCGACGGCCGGACGCTGGCCGGCTGGAAGGTGCCCGAAGGCGACAACGGGCATTGGAAAGTCGTCGACGGGGTGATCGACTACGATGCCCAATCGGAGGCCACCGGCGACCGCAACCTCTGGACCGAGGAATCGTTCGGCGATTTTTCGCTGCACATCGAGTGGCGATTCAAAAGAACCACGGGTCTGTACCCCATGCCGACCATCTTGCCCGACGGTTCCTACAAGACGGACGACGCCGGAAAGGTGATCAAGACCCCGCGACCCAACGCCGACTCGGGCATTTTTCTCCGCGGTCAGGGCAAGTCGCAGGTGAACCTCTGGTGCTGGCCCGAGGGGTCCGGCGAAGTCTGGGGCTATCGAAACGACAAGAGCATGCCGCCGGAAACCCGCGCCGGTTGTGTTCCCAAGGTTCACGCCGACCGCCCGGTGGGCCAATGGAACACGATGGTCATTTCGATGCGAGGCGAGCGGCTAACGGTCCAACTCAACGGCAAGACGGTGATCGACGACGTCCGGCTCCCCGGCATCCCGGCCGAAGGCCCCATCGCGCTGCAACACCACGGCGGCAAGAATAAGAAAACCGGCCAATTCAGCCCGGCTTCGAGCCTGATCCAGTTTCGCAATATCCACGTGAAGCAGTTGTAGGAATCGCGATGGTCCACGGCAACTACCTGTTACGCCCGTTCCTGATATTGATCCTCATCGCGGTCATTGCCACCAGTTCGCCGGCTGAAGATTGGCCCACCTACGCCCGCGACAACCGTCGCACGGGCGTCACGGCGGAGCAACTGACCCCGCCGCTGTCGTTGCGGTGGATGCTCGACTCGCCCTTTCCGCCGGCTGCGGGCTGGGCTCGGCCGGTCAACGGATACGGGGCGACGAAAAACGCCAGCAACGTCAGCTTCGACGACGCGTTTCGCGTGACCGCCGCCGGCGACACGGTCTACTTCGCCTCTTCGGCCGAGAACCGGATCTACGCCGTCGACGCGGCCAGCGGTGTGGTGCGGTGGACTTTCTTCACCGACGCACCGCCCCGATTGGCGCCGACCATCTGGGGCGGCAACGTCTATTTCGGTGCCGACGACGGCGTGGCTTACTGTCTCGACGCCGCAAGCGGAAGCCTCGTGTGGAAAGTCGACTGCGCGCCGACCGACGAGAAGATGCTGGGCACCGGCCGGTTCATGTCGCTCTGGCCGCTGCGCACCGGCGTTATGGTCCACGACGGCGTCGCCTATTTCACCGCCGGGCTGTTCCCCTCCGAAGGCATTTATTTCCTTGCCGTCGACGCGAAAAGCGGAAAGATCCTCTGGCGCCGACAGTTGGATCAAGGCGGAGTGGGCTGCCCTTCGCCGCAAGGTTACCTGCTGGCCGCGGACGATTCGATCTACATGACCTCGCGCACCGCTCCGGCGCGCTGGAGCACGGCCGACGGCAGCCGCATTCCGATGGAGACTCCGATCCCCCATCACGAATATCGCTTTCACAACGGCGGCTCCTACGCACAGCTTTGGGGCGAGAACATCGTCTACGGTCAGGCCGCTATTCTAGCGTACGACCCGAATAAGACGCTCATCGACAAATACAATCGGCCGCGAAACGGCGATCTGCTGTTCCACTGGTTCGGTGCGCGGCGCGTGCTATTTCACGGCGACCTGGCCTATTTCGCCACCGACGACCACCTGCTGGCCGTCGAGCAGAAGTTACTGCCCGAGTTGGCCAAGGCCGAGTGCCGCGAGTTCGAGGAGGCCTACAAGCGGCACCGCGTGGCCGATTATCTGACCGCCCTGGAGGCACTTGCCGAGTACGGTGAAGATAGCCCGATGGGACGGCGACTCCGGGAGACGTCGCTGAAGTGGGGCAAGGAGAAGTTCGAGCAGTGGCCCGCGGTGGCCGAGGAACTGTTCGCGAAGTTTGCGCGAAAGTGCCGGTGGATGACACCTCTGAAGGCCACCGAAGCGATGATCCTCGCCGGCGACGTGATCTATGCCGGCGGCGAGGCGGACGTCTTTGCTGTCGACGCGCGCACCGGCCGGCAACTCTGGACCGACCGGACCGGCAGCCGGGTGCGCGGTCTGGCGGTGGCCAACGGGCGCCTGCTGGTCAGTACGATCGACGGGCGCGTGCGGTGTTACCAGCCCGGGCGGTCGACCGGCGAACCGAAGAGCGTACTCGCGCCGTCTGAGCAACCGGTGTACGCTCCGGGCCGGTTCACGAATTTCCACCAAGACACGGCCCAGGCGATTATCGACGACTCGGGAGCCGACCGGGGCTACTGCCTGATTGTCGGCGGCGGCACCGCTCAATTGGCGCATGAAATCGTCCGGCGAACCGAGTTGAACGTATACATCTTGGAACCGGATGCCCAGAAGGTGCAGCAAGCGAGAGACCTTCTTTCCGCAGCCGGGCTCTACGGCGGGCGAATCACCGTCTTGCGGATGACGCCCCAGCAGCGTGCGTCCGGCCGGTTGCCCTTTCCGCCGTATGTGTTCAACCTCGTGGTCGACCAAGGCGCGTTTCTCGGTGGCTCGGTTTCCGTTTCCGTCGGCGAACTGTTCCGCGTCTGCAAGCCGTGCGGTGGTGTGGTCTACGCCGGTCAACCACCCGGGGGCGAGTCGCTTGGCACGACGTTGGATTCCGGCAAGCTTCTATCCGAACTAAAGGTCCTGGAGCCGCTCGGCGGGCGGGTTACCGTCGAAGGCGCTTGGGGTAAGGTCGTTCGCGGCCGGGTCGTCAACTCCCGCGACTGGACGCACAATTACGCCACGCCGGCCAACACGTATTGCAGCGAAGACCCGCTGGTCAAGGGCCCCTTCGGGATCCTCTGGTACGGCAAGCCCGGCCCGCGGCAGCGAATCGAACGACACGCGGCCGGCCCCATGCCGCTGGTCTCCGGCAGCACGATGTTTCTCACCGGCTACGATCGGGTGATGGCCTACGACATCTACAACGGCCTGTTGCTCTGGCAGCGTACGCTACTGGGGGCCACGCGGACCGGCCTGCCGTTGGCGCCCTCCAACATGGTGGCCGACGAGCACGGCCTGTTCATCGTGATCGCCGACCGGACGTGCCTGCGACTCGACGCTACGACCGGCCGCACGCTGCAAACGTACGCCCCTCCCGCGGATCGTTGGGGGTGGATCGCCAAGAGCGGGAAGTGGCTCTTTGGCAGCCAGCCCGTGCTCGACGAGGCCCGGCGGAAGCCCGACCTGAAGGTCAGCGAGGCCGTGTTTTCCGTCGACACCGACACCGGCCGGCTCCGCTGGAAGTACGAAGGCCAGGGCATCGAACACGGCGGGATCGCGGTGGCCGAAGGTACGCTCTTCCTGCTCGATCGAAACTTGACCGAACCCCAGCGTCGCCGGGCACTCGATGAGACGATCGAAGACACGTCGGTCGAGAACCGCCGCGCCGTCGACAATCGGGGGAACCCCATCCCCGCCGACCTGCGCAAGTTGGTCGCTCTCGATGCGGACACCGGCAACGTGCGCTGGCAACGACCGATCAACGTGACCGACGTCACGCTCGATGACACGGTCGTTTCCGCCGGCCGCGTGGCGGCCGCCTGCATGGTCAAAGACGGCGTCGTGGTCGTTCACGGCACAGGCAGCCTCGGGCACCCCTATCGCGAGTTTCTTCGCGGCGAGTTCGCCCGCCGGGCAATGTTCGCCTTTGCCACCGACACGGGCCGGTTTCTCTGGGGTGGAAGAAGAAACTACCGCAAGCGGCCGATCATCGTCGGCGACGCGATTTATGCCGAGCCCCATGTGTGGCATCTCAGGACCGGCGAGCCCAAGACGTATATCCATCCGCTTTCCGGACGCCCCGAGCCGCTGAATCTCTTTCGCGGCTACATCGGCTGTAGCCATCTGCTAGGTTCCGGGTCGGCCCTGTTCGGCAACCGCAGCGGCATCGCCCACCAGAATCTCGACGATTGCTCGGGATACACGCCGCTGGGCAATATGTCGCTGGCCTGCGGACTGGGAGCCGTGCCGGCCGGCGGTCTGTTCGTTGCGCCGGAGGGAAGGTCCGGCTGCACCTGCGCCACGCCCATCTTCACCTCGATCGCCTTGGTTCCGCGCCGCAAGGCCAGAGCATGGAGTCTCGGCATCCCGGGCGATTTCGCCAAGCCGGTCGTCACGCCGGTCCGCCACGTGTCGATCAATCTGGGTGCGCCCGGCTTCCGGCAAGACGACCACCGGCGGTTGTGGATTCCCTATCCCAGTCGCGGCGGTCAGGGGATCCTCGGCGATTGGCTGCCCACGTACCAGCACGACGCCAGCATGTGTTACCGCCACGGCGGCGATCTACTTTCGATCGAAGACACGGACACGCCATGGGTCTTCACCTCAGGCTACGCGCACGCCAAGCCGCTTGCGTTTCGGCTGATCGAACCGGACGGGGAACCGGCCCGATACACGGTGCGCCTTTATTTCGCCGAGCCAGAAGAGCTCGCGACGGGCCAGCGCGTGTTCGACGTATCCTTGCAGGGCGAAAAGGTGCTCGAACACTTCGACATCGCCCAGCAAGCCGGCGGGCCACGCAAAGCGCTGGTCAAGGAATTCCCCAGCGTGTCCGTCTCCGGTAATCTCACCGTGAATCTCACCCCGGCCGCCGGCTGTCCGAAGCCTCCGATTCTCAGCGGCATTGAGGCCGTTCGGGAGTGATGCGCGAGTAAGCGCGTAAGCGGGACGTAATCGGTCTAAGTCTAAGCGGTGTAAGTGTAAGCGGTGTCAGGCCTGAATGGCACTTCCATAGTCCAGGTAACGACTTACGGCGACGACCGATTTCGCGGG
>CAYUIQ010000020.1:0-56433 GCA_964444795.1 uncultured Planctomycetaceae bacterium | reverse complement strand
CGGCTTCTCTTGGTTACGGTAGAACGCCACACGAGCCGGCGCCTTCGGCTGGGCGTTAAACGAAAAGGGCGTGGAATGTCTTCTCCGAAGATAACCGGCCGCCGCAACCGGAGCAAGTTTTCGCTACTCAACCGGCATCAATCTGTAATCGGCCGGAACCTGCTCGACGGTGCAACCCGTTTTTCTGAGGAAATCCACGATAAACTCAAGATATCCACGCGACTTCGGGCTGACGCTGGTCCACGCGTCGATCGAACCGCGGATGGTCCGCAGAACGCCGACGAGTTGGTCCCGGCTGGGCCACGACTTGGTCTCGAAGAACTGCTGCCAGTTTCCCAAGATCATGCCGATGATCAGATCCTCGACGGTGTCGGTGGTCAATCCCTGCTCCTGCATCTCTTCCTGGCGAGGAATTCCCTTTCTTCGCGCGTGCAGGATCAGCCGCTCCAATGCGGCGACGACTTCCCGGTCGGTGAGTTTGCAGTCGGTAATGAGGTCGGCCTGACGGATCCCCGTTTCGGCGTGGAGCAAGGGTTCCACCAGAGCGGCGGTCTTATATTTCTTGCCCGTGTACGCCAAAGGTGACGGCTGGCGGGCGAGTGCGGCCCGCTCGGACTTCTTCTTCTCCGCCTTTTTCTGTGCTTTCCGTTGGTTCTTGGCGCCCATCCTTTCTTCTTCCTGTTGGCGATGTGTCGAATGGTCCGGAATCCGTCGGGCCGACCCACTGGGCCGGTCCGGACACACGCCAATCTACCCGATTTTGGCCGGCTTGTTGAGAGCAACCGCGACACGGCCGCCCAATCGATCCGGTCCCTGCGGCCCCGGTGTATTGTCCCCGCCGGTCGTGGGGGTTATGATGCCAGTCGCGTTGCCCACGGGCGATTTTGGGTAAGACACGACCCTCGATCCGGGAGGCCACACCGATGCAGGACCGCACTGTCACTCGCCGCCGTTTTCTTCGCCGCGTGGGCCTGGGTTCCGCGGGTCTGGCCGGTATTTCCCTGGGAGGGTCGCTCACCGGGCTCCCCGCGCCGGCTCTCGGGCAGGCCGGCGACAATGCGGCGCCGGATGGGTTCACTCGGCTGACCGAGCATCTGTCGGTCTACCACGGGCCGATCAACGTCGGCGTGCTGCGCCATGCCGACAAAGTGCTGTTGATCGACTGCGGTGACGGGCGCGTTGCCGATGCCCTGAAGAAGGCGGGCGTAACGGCCGTCGAGCGGATCCTCTTCACCCACCACCATCGCGATCAGGCATGTGGCGCCGGGAGGCTGGTCGCCGCCGGTACGCAAATCGGCGTGCCGGGCGCCGAGCGCCCGTACTTCGACAACGTGGCCGCCTACTGGGACAGCCCGAAGAGCCGCTGGCACCTCTACAACCTCCATCCCCATCACCTCATGCTGGCCGAATCGATTCGCGTCGACGCCGCGTACGGCGACGGCGACGTGATCCGGTGGCACGAAGCGACCATCGGCGCATTGGCCACGCCCGGTCATACCGACGGGTCGGTCAGCTACGTGGTCGAAGTCGACGGCCAGCGCATTGTCTTTTGCGGCGACGCGATCTTCGACGCGGGTCAGGTTTGGGACATCCACAGCCTGCAGAAAGGGACGCAAACGACCGACTACCACGGCTTCCTCGGCGCCCGAGTGCAACTGACCGAAAGCCTCGGCCGGATCAAGGCGGCCAAGCCCGACGCACTGGTTCCGTCGCACGGGCGGATCATGGACGATCCGCCGGGGGCCGTCGATACACTGGTTTCGCGGCTCGACGCGTGTTACGACCGATACGTGGCCATTTCGGCCCTGCGACATTACTTTCCCAAGATGTTTACCGAGTATGCGGGCCGGCCGGATCACATGCCCATCGGTCCGGCGTTGCCGGTGCCCGACTGCCTTCGCCATTTCGGCACGACCTGGATGCTCGTCTCGAAAGACAAAGCGGCGCTGGTCATGGACTGCGGTAGTCCCCGGGCGGTCGATACGATCAAGGGGATGATCGAGAAAGGGGAAGTGCGCACGGTCGAAGGGCTTTGGGTTACCCATTACCACGATGACCACGTCAACGCGATCCCCCAGTTTCAAGAGGCTTTCGACTGTCCCTGCATCGCCGACGGTCACGTTGCCCGAGTGATTTCCGACCCGATGGCATGGCGGTTACCCTGCATTTCTCCCAGCCGCGCGCGTGTCGACCGCGTTACCACCGACGGCCAGTCATGGCAATGGCACGAGTTCAAGCTGACCGCTTTTCACCTGCCCGGCCAAACGCTCTATCACGGCGGGCTGCTGGCCGAGAAGGGCGACTTGCGGATGCTCTTCGTGGGCGATTCGTTTACCGCGGCGGGGATCGACGACTACTGTTCGAGCAACCGCAACTGGCTCGGCCCGGACATCGGCTTCGATCGGTGTATCCGGCTGATCGAGCGATTGAAGCCGACGCACCTGTTCAATTGCCACGTTAACCACGCCTTCCGCTTCACGCCCGACCAATGCCGGTTCATGCGGGAAAATCTGGCCGGGCGCGAGGAGCTTTTCGGCCGGCTCGTGCCCTGGGATCACGCCAACTACGGGACGGACGAACCGTGGGTGCGCTGCGATCCGTACGAACAAACCGCCGAACCCGGTGCTCGCGTCGATTTGCGCCTGATCGTCACGAACCACTCGCTCCGATGGCGAGAAGTTGCCTGCCGAGCGATCCTTCCCCGCGTCTGGGGTGGGGGGACGACCGAGTGGGCCCGCGGCGAGATGCCGGCCAAGACCGAGGGCGAGCTGCCGCTGTCGCTGACCCTACCGCCGGCGACCGAACCGGGCCGGTACGTCATCCCCATCGACGTCGACTACCCGCCCTGGACGCTACCCCAGTGGACCGAGGCGATCGTCGTCGTGCCGTAGCGGCGGGACACTCGGAATTGGCAGTTGGGTGGCTGGGGTCGAATCACGAGAAACGAGTGGTGAGCCCCCAGTAAACCTCCCTCTGGGGGCTCGGTGTTCGTCCCTCACACCTCGACCCCAGGCACCCCACCGATTGACTCACTCGCCGTTACCCGTTAGGTTCGTTCACGGATACGCTTGGAGGATACCCCACCCGATGCGGAGACAACGATGCCCGGTGCCGTTCTGCTGGCTGTGACCCTGGCGGCCGTTTCCGCCGTTGCCGATCCCGATCCGCGGGAGGCCGTGGCGGCCCTGGTGAAACTTGGCGCGACCGTGGACCTCGACGACCAGGGAACCGCCCGGAGCATGACCGCTGGCGAGGCCGAGCTCGACGATGATGCACTGCGATATATCAAGAGCCTGGCGCAGTTGGAAACGCTGGACCTTTCCGCCACACAAATCACCGACGCCGGGCTGGCGCAGGTGAAAGAACTCGCCTCGCTGCGGCGGCTCTATCTGTCGCAGACTGAGGTGACCGACGCGGGGCTGGCCCATCTCGAAGGGTTGACCCATCTGGAAGTGCTGACGCTCTCCGATACGCAAGTCGCCGGGCCCGGGCTGGCCCATCTACAGAAGCTTACGCGGCTCCGTGTCCTCAATCTCAGCAATACCCAGGTCGGCGATCGACCGCTAGCGTCGCTGGCCGGGTTGGTCCAGCTCGAAACGCTGGCCTTGCAGGACACGTCGGTTACCGACGCCGGCTTGGCACATCTGGAGTCGCTGGAGAAGCTGCGCGTTCTGAATCTCAACGGGTGCAAGGTGACCGACGGCGGACTGGGATACCTTCGAGGGTTGTTCGATCTGCGCATTCTCTACGTGAAAAAGACCGAAGTCACTAGACAGGGGGCACTCACCCTGAAACGATACGTGTCGGCGTTGGCCGTCTTTCGCTGAGATTAAGAAGGAGTTTCGCCGTGAATCGGTTTCCCTGCTTGGCTTTGTTGGCTGTGGTGGTGGTTGCCCTCGTGACCGGCAACGCCGCGGCCGACTGGCCCGATCTTCTGCGGGCGTGGACCAACTGGCGCCGACCGCCCAAGCCGGACGTCGTTTATGTTCCCACCCCCGACGACGTGGTCGACCGGATGCTGCAACTGGCCGACGTTTCCAAGGGCGACGTCGTCTACGATCTGGGCTGCGGCGACGGGCGGATCGTGGTCACCGCGGCGAAGAAGTTCGGTTGTCGCGGCACGGGATACGATATCGACCCCAAGCGCGTGGCCGAGTCGCGAGAAAACGTCAAGAAACACGGCGTTGGCGATCTCGTCGACATTCACCAAAAAGACATCTTCCAGGTCGACCTCGCCCGGGCCAGCGTGATTACACTCTACCTGCTCCCCCGGCTGAACACGCGATTGATTCCCCAATTGGAAAAGCTCAAGCCGGGCTCGCGAATCGTCTCGCACCAGTACGACATGCCGGGCGTCGCGCCGGCGAAGATCGTGCATTACACCTCGCGCGAGGATAGCGTTGTCCACCACCTCTACTTGTGGACGACGCCGCTGAAGAAGACGCCCGCGGGCGACGAAGCGAAGCGCGAGCCGTCTCAATAACACTCCGGCGAGATGGCTACTCTACGTCGAGGATCTCGATCTTCAGGCGGCCGACCAGTTGGGCAACCGGGAGGAAACTGCCGATGGCCGAGGTTCCCTGGAGGTTGCTGTGAGTGACCTTCAAGTGCGCGGCGCCGATGCCACCCCGGCCCAACGTGGCGTCCATCGGCATCCACCGGCCGTCGGTGTAAAGCTCGGTCCACATGTGGTAGCCGAACGATTGGCGGCCGGACATGTACACCAGACCGATAGTCACACGCGCGGGAATCCCCCGAGCCCGGGCCAACGCGGCCAGCAGCACGGCGTGCTCGGTGCAGTCTCCCTCTCGAGTTTCGGCCACCTCGGCCGCCGTGGCAAACGCCTGCGAATAGTTGACGCTGGTGATCGCTTCGTGGACGTATCGCTCCAGGTCGACTGACAGCAACCAGGCACTCGGCCGGCTTCCGGCCGCTTCCTTGGCCATGGCGACGATCTTCGGATCGTCGCTCTCGATGAGGCTGCTCGGCTGGCGATCGGCGACGGTGGGTGGATCGTGTGTCAGACGAGGTTCCACCCGTTCGCGGTCCGGCCGCAGGGCATGGACGGTCACTTCGGCCGTATGGGCGTCGATCGATTTGACCCGTTGCGACGCGACATGGGCAAACACCTTGGCCGGATCGCCACCCTCGAGCGTGACCCGATACCGAACCCGTCGCGTTTCGTGCGGTTTCGGTATGGCGCGGTCCACCTTGACCACCACATCGGCGCCCATATCGAGCGATCCGAGATCGGACTCGTCCAGGGCGGCTTCCCGGGTCGTGCGAACCGAGACGACCTTGGCCATGTGGTCGTGCGTTTTCAATACATCGCCGCGCCGGTCACACCAGCACGTCATGGGCATGGTCATGCCCATGGCGAGGGTAATGACGGCATCGATTCTCAGCAGTTCGACAGCCTCGCCGGGTGGCCCGACCGGCTCGTAGTCGGCAGCCGTGATTTGGACCTTGGCCACCTGGTTGATGATGGGAATGAGTGCTCGCAGGGTGCGCGTTTCCCCCGGCTTCATCGGCCGCCGAGCCAACGATTGCTCCAGGCCGTATAACCCGACGTATTCGTCCGACCAGGGAATCGAACTCGTTCGGGTCCTGCCGGCGGCAACCGTCTTCAACCGCAACCGGTCGCCCTGGACCCGGCCGGTGGTGACCATCGGCGATTTGCTCAGAAGAACTTCAGCGCGGAATTCCAAAAGGCGGTTGTCAAGAGTTTCGGTCGTGTTGAAGAGAATTTCCGGCTGGATGAAGTCGCCGAACCGATTGACGGAGAAGTGGCTAAACGACTCGACTTCCAGCACCTTCTTGCCCGACCGGTTGCGGTGCCGCACCCGGGTCTGGGAAAACCCGATCTTCTTACCGCCGGAGCGGGTGATGTACCACACCTGGCGCTCTTCCAGCGCGCCGGGGCCATCGGGCGACAACAGCGGCGCAACCGTGTCGAGGGCGACGTCGTTCGCTCGCACGTCTTCCGACGAGTCCCGCGCATCCGACGGATCGCCGGAACAACCGGTCGCACCGAACCACGCCACGAGGCCGGCGGCCACGAGCAAGCAGAACAGGGTGTCCGAGCGTCGAGAAATCACTGGAAAGTCCTCCTATCGCGGGTGCGTGTACTTTTTCAACGGGTTACTATCGCCGTCTGCGCAGGCCGGGTACTTCAGCAAGCGTCAGCGGTCGGCGCAAACTTTGCCGGCGTGCCGCCGCCGCACCCTTCCCATGATACACCATCGGACCGGCCGCTTCGAGCCGGGAGCGGCCTCGACCGGACGGGGCGTCGCCGGGCAAAGTCGTCCTGACCGAAAGACTCTCGCGCCGGGCGAGCGTTTTTTCCAGACGGTTCTCTCATCGTTCCGCCGCGAGCGGAAACAGGTGCTAGACTAGCGGTAGACCGGCGTGGACGGTTTGCCCCGAGACCGTTCGCCCGACATGGAGTACGAAACACAAATCGGGGAGATGGGAACGGTTGTACGTGTTTTGCGGGCGACGGAATACTCGGGAATTTCCTTCACGACCCCCTCACTCCCGCACCCTGCAACGAAGCGTAACCTACGGTTTGGTAGACCCGCCAGATACGAGGTGAATCGCCACGGCAGTATCGCCGGACTCGAAAGAGAACGATTCTCCTCAAGAAGAACTACACGAGACAATGCCGATGGGCTTCCTGAAACGTTTCTTCCGTAATGTTTTCCGCGAGGGATCGACCGCGGTCGGTACCAGCAGCTTCGAGCAACTCAGCGAAGAGGAACTCGAGGCCCATCTGGGCGTATCCCGCTACGGCGATTTCTCGCTCAGCGACGCCGTGCGTCCTTCGTACGACCTGCAAGTCGTGCCCAGTCAGGGATTCCGCCACGACTTCTACTACGACGAAGAGAACAAGACGAAGGTGCCCGTGTTGATGGCGTCCGCCTCGACCGAGAATCTCTTCGAGTTGTTCATGGACATGCTCGATCCGCTGGGAACCGAGGCCGACGTGGTCCTGGAAACCAGCCACAATCGCCAGTCGCGCGGACATACCGACCTCTATCGCGACCACATCGACATGCCCGTGCTCAAGAGCATCCTCTGGGAATACGAGGATCTGCTGGTCAACGACGGCTGCACGGGCATCGCCGTGCTGAATCCCGGCGTGCCACACGAAGTGCAGTTCGACGAGCACAAGCTACTGATCGTCTACGGCGATCAACTCGATGAGTTCGAAGCGGTCTTCGATGAGCGCGGTATCGTCGCCGACGATCAGATGAAGTTCATCACCGAAGCCGAGCACGTCCACTCCTCCAGCGACGGCTACGTGCAACTGTTCGACGAACTGAAAATGCGGCTGGGTATGGACTCGGGCTATCTGTAAGACGGCCCGGACCGTGCTCTCTCTCGCTTCCATACATGCCAAAGCCCGTGGGTCGCCGATCCCCGGGCTTTCACTTTTGCCGCATCATGCCACCCTGCGTCGGAAATAATCGCTACGAGATAATCTCCCGTCGGCGATGAAAATAGTCCCAGAGAACGTAGCGGTCGAGATCCTCCCCGGCGGTGAAGAAGACGCGGCCGGCGGTCGATTCGGCCAGGCGATGGGCGAATTGCACGTCCTCGTGCGATTGCGACCAGCCGGGCAACAGGAAGATGTTGATGGTGATCCCCTCGCGATGACAGAGATGGCCTTCGCGCATCGTGGCCGCTTCGGTTAGCGGATCGGGTGGGTAGAGCAGGTAGAGAAATTCGTCCTGGAAATGGGCCGTCGGCAGCCCGTCGGTGATCAGGATGATCTGCCGGTTGGGCGTGTCCTGAGCGGCGAGAAACTGCCGGCCGATTTGCAGGCCGTGCTGCAGGTTGGTGAAATGCGGCGGAATGTGCATTTCGCTTACCCGCTCGTCGCTCATGTCGACCTTCAGCCGGATCACCGGATCGGAGAGCATCACCGGCTTGGGCAACAGGCCGACGATCTCGCCCGGCTGCCGCGCTTTGGCGAAGGTGAAGACCTCGACGAATTGCAGATAGTCGCCCGGATACTCGCGGCGGATGAGCCCCTCCAGGGCCAAGCCCATCCGTTTCACGTCGACGTACAGCCCGCCGTAGCGCATCGAGCCGCTCATGTCCAGCAGCACGGCCGTGGCACACTTGGGCGTGTTGCGGGTGCGGTGGACTTGGATGTCTTCGGTCCGCATCCGCACGGGCAGACCGGGCCCCCCGCGGATCATCGCATTGGTCAGCGACCCGACAATATCCATCGCGGCCAGCGAATCGCCGAACTCGTAGGGCTTGGTTTGTTGCAGCTCGACGGCCCCCTCGCCGGTGACCGGCCCCTGGTGCCGGCCGGTGCGCGAGGCCTGCAAGTCGCTGAAGATCCGCTCCAGCAACCGGCCTTGAAACAGCCGATAGGCCTTGGGCGTGAGTTGGAATCCCTGGGCCGTTCGTTCCAAGCCCTGCTGCTCGGCCAGTTGACGCACGTACTCTTCGATCTGCCGGGCCAGTTCGTTGAGCCGCTGGATGTCGGCCGATTCGGTGAACTCCGAAAGGGCGTCCAGATCGATCACGCCAATCTGGGCCGTCTCGGCCGCTTCCTCAAGTTGCTTCAGCAACCGGTCGATCGCTTCTAGCTCCTCCTTCACCTCCAACGCCCGGGGAATCGTTAGAATCGTGCGACCGGTGAACTCGTACTTGGCGGCCAGTTCGTCGATTTGGTACTTGTCGCCCAGCCGATCAACGAGTTGGACCAACTGCCGGGCGAACGTTCCCCGCTCGTCGTCGACGCGATACCAGATCCGCTCGATGTCGTGGAGTTGCTCCTCGGCGACCGCCCGATCGAAGCGTTTCCGCAGACGCCCCGGCGGTCGCATCTGCCGGGCCAAGTGACGATAGCGCCGGGCCGCTTCATCCTGAACGCCGTCGGTTTCGTACGTGGCGAGGATTTTCGCCTTCCGCTGGCGAAGCATTTCCAGCAAGGCATCGATACTCGGTCCCAAGCCGGCGATTTGGCTGGGGTCCAAACGTACGGCCCGAGCCAACTCCTCGTCGGTCAGTTCGCGCAGGCTGCCGAAGGCCAGCATGTATTCCATCGCCCCGGAGAGCACGTCGGGCGGCGGTTGCCTCGGGCTGGGCAGATTCTTCGGATCGTACCGCTGGTACGTATGGATGATACCGCCGGGGCGCTTAGGGGATCTCATACACGATCCTCCCGTGATGCTGCGAGCGAGACACTTCCTCGGAAGCATACAGCCCGGCCAGCACGAACTCGACGCACGACGCGCGCACCGCCGGATCGCTCGATGCGTTGACCTCGAACGCCTTTTCCCAAGCCGGCGGTACACGCTTGAGCCGCTGGGCGTATTGGGCCGAAGGCAGCATGTCGCCCACTTCGATCTTCACACCCCGGGCGAAAATCTGGGCGATCTCCTCCAGCCCGTGGCGATCAATGTATTCGCCGAACACGTCGCCGATGGCCTCGGCCAGAATGGCGTCGAACACCTGGCGCTCGGTCATCTGGTGGCTGCTCATCAGGTCCAATTCGATCTTGCCCAGCGACGAGGCGTAGAGATGTCCCAGGTCGCTGACCCGCGGCACGGCTGGCCGTTCGCCCAACACGGCCGCCCGCTGCCGCGCGCTGGAGATCATCGCCCGATAGTTGGCCATGCTGAATCGGGCGCTCACACCCGACTGCTGGTCGACGTACTTCGACCGCCGGGCGACGATGCTGATCTGCTCGATCACTTCGCGCATGAAGTAGGGCACCATCACGGGAAACTGCCCGTCGAGTTCGATGCCCGCCTCCTGCTCCATGATCTCGATCCCCAACTGCCGGTCGCGCGGATAGTGGGTGCGAACGATCGACCCGATGCGGTCTTTCACCTGCGGGATCACCTTGCCGCTGCGGTTGAACGTGGCCGGGTTGGCCGAGAAGAGGATCATTACGTCGATCTCGAAGCGGATCGGATAGCCGCGAATCTGTACGTCGCGCTCTTCGAGGATGTTGAACAAGCCGACCTGCACCAGTTCGTCCAACTCGGGCAGTTCGTTGACCGCGAAGATGCCGCGATGGATTCGCGGTATGAGCCCGAAGTGTAACGCCTCCTCGGCCGACATGCTCGTACCGCCGGCCAACTTGGCCGGGTCGATCTCGCCGATCAGATCCGCGAATTTCGTGCCCGGGGCCAGCCGCTCCGCGTAACGCTCGTCACGCGGCCACCAGGCGATGGGGATCTCTTCCTCCGGCACCGAAGCTAGCATTTCTCGCCCGGCGCTGGTGATCGGATGGTAAGGGTCTTCGTGAACCGGACACCCAGGCAGGTCGAGATAGGGGACCTCGTCGTCGAGAAAGCGCACCAGCAGCCGCATCAACCGGCTCTTAGCCTGCCCCTTCTCGCCCAAGAAGAGCAGGTCGTGGCCGGCGATCAGGCCGATGTTCACGTCCGGGATGACCGTATCGTCGTACCCGATCACCCCAGGAAACAGTTCTTCCCCCGCCGCGAGCATCCGCAGGAAGTTCTCGCGAATTTCCTCTTTCACCGGCCGGGAGAGCCAGCCACTTTGCCGCAGATCGAGTAGATTTGCCGGTTTGTTGGTCGTTGTTGCCATGACGTGCGTACTTCATGGGTCGTTGGAAACGGGTGCCATGGGCGGCTTGCCCGCCCTTGCCTTCTAGGGATTCGGACCTTCCATGGACTCAACAAGGGCGGGCAAGCCGCCCATGGCACCCCAAATGGGGAAATCAACCCTCTCAACGGGCTACTAGACCATTGTAGCGCGCCGCCACGCGAGGCCAAGCCAGGACCGACCCCGGGGAACTTGACTGTCCCCTATTTCCCGCCCGCCGCATTTCGAGGCGTATTTGGCCTCGGCATGAATCTGAGCCTCCAGATGTTGTAAGTGCTGTCTGGATGATATACTGCGCCGAAGAGTCGCGCAAATCAAGTCGGATAATAAGAAGTCATGCCGCCATCCCGGGCATCATCATCCCTCGACTCGTGTTATTGAACGTCGAGGGCGCGAGTTGGGCCTTGCGGCGTGGCGCGGAAGGAGTCACTCGATGTTCGTCCTCTTCACGGCTACTTGCGCGGCGGTACTGACCACGGGCTGGGTCGAGATCTCGCCTGCCCCACGCGCGGCCGACCTGCCGCCGATCGACCCGCTCGGCCGCTTTCTGGACGTAGCCGATCCCCCGATCCCGGAGCTGAATCGCGCATTTGGGCTGTTTCAGAATGATGGTCCCACGGACGCCGAACGCCACTTGCACAGGTTCATCAGGGAATACCCGGACCTACCTCCGGCGCCGCTGATCATCGCTCAGTTCGCCATACGGGAGCACTGGGCGAGAGTGTTCCGAAAGTGGATCGAACGGACCGTCGAGGATTTCCCCGACGAGCCGGAGGCGTATAGCATCCTCGGCGCCGTGAACCTACGCCAGGGCCGGTTCACGGAGGCGGAGCTGCTCTTCCAGAAGTCGGCCGAGAAGCTCGAAGGTTTCTCCGGCAGCGCCAATCGCAAGCGGCGGATCCAGATGCAGATCCAGCGCGGCCTGGCCACGGTGGCTGAAGCCCGATGGGATTTCCCGGCGGCGCGCAAGCACCTCGAGGCCGTGCTGGCGCAAGACCATAAAGACGCGGCGGCGCTTCAGCAGCTCGGGCGACTGCTGTTTGCGGATGACAAGCCCGACGAGGCGATAGTGAAGCTCAAGGAGGCCGCCGCATTGGACAAGCGTCTCCTTCCGCCCGAAGCCACGTTGGCCCTGCTCTACGACGGAATCGGCCATCCAGACGAAGCTCGCAAGTGGATGACCGCCGCGCTGGCCAAGCGCCCGCGCGATCTGAGGCTCCACCTCGTTGCCGCGCGGTGGTGGCTGGAGGTTGAGGAGTTCGGTGAGGCGCGGAAGCAGGCCGACGCGGCCCTCGCACTCGTCCCCAAATCGCTCGATGCGATGAACCTCCGCGGCGTGATCGCGCTGTTCGAGAAGGACTACAAGACGGCGGTCGAGCAGTTTCGCAAGGTCCTGGAGGTGTCCCCGCACGATTTCGCCGCGGCCAACAACCTGGCGCTGGCGCTGATCCATGGGCCGGGCACGAAGGGCCGGCGCCAGGCCCTGATCGACGCGCGGGGGCTCGCCCGCAACTACCCGGACAAGGCGGAAGC
Organism: uncultured Planctomycetaceae bacterium; assembly: GCA_964444795.1. Lineage (GTDB taxonomy): Bacteria > Planctomycetota > Planctomycetia > Pirellulales > Thermoguttaceae > JABMRP01. The sequence goes on along the minus strand of CAYUIQ010000020.1, from coordinate 44,301 downwards.
CCAAGCCACGCTAGGCTACGTCCTGGCAAAGTCCGGTCGCTGGGACGAGGCCGAAGCCGTGCTCCGCAAGGCGGTGACCCCCCCCGTCGGATCGCTGACCTCAGATAGGGCTTACTACTTCGCGCTGGTCCTCGCGGAGCGCAAGCAATTCAAACACGCCCAAATGCTGGTGAGCAGGGCCCTGGAATTGAAGCGCCCGTTCCTCATGCGGCCCGAAGCCGAATCGCTGCTGAAGGAACTCGACCGACAGCGCGAAGACGCGCGCAGGGACGGGTCGGACCTTGAACGCTAAGTAGTCGTAGGGTATCACATCGCTTCAAAGCGATCCACTCGCACTGTGTTTCTTGGTCGCGTCCCAGTACAAGCTACGGTCGAAGGGGCACTCGCAAGATGTCCGTGGCACCAATCAACTCTACTGATCCCACTTCAACACAGCGCCCGTAGTGGCACTGCCAGCCAGCGCGTTTGACCGAACGCACTTCCGCGGCGCACCTCGTTCTACTTCTTCCCACGTCATTGAAGCCAAAACGATTCCCAATACTTCCGATCGGTCGCGTAGGGATCAATCGGGTCACTCTCCGGATCGAAGTCCGGCGGCAGGACTCCGTAGCGTTTCATCGCGCGAAAATAATGCGGGCTCGGGCGGAAGCCGTCCATGTTGCAGCGCTTGTTGCGATCGAGCGCTGCGTGCAGGGCGTTCATATAGCCCAGGAGTACTTGGTAGTCGGGGTCGTCCGTGTTGGAAAAGACGGGAGCTTGGTCGCCCTTCTCGCGACAGACGCGGAAGCCACCGGCCGCCTTGCTTAGCGGCGCCAAGAGAAGTGAAGACTTCTCGGGTCGCGATAGATTGAGGATGCGCTCGATATGATGCACGGGCTTCGGGGGCGGGGCATTCGTGAAGAACGTGACGTCCAGCTCCGGAATGGCCGCCCGGGTCTTGCTCGTCGTGTGACACCCGTTGCAGCGGCGCTCGGCGACCTCGCGCGCGGCGGCAAGTCGCTCGGGCCACTCGTCGGGCATGGCGAACCAGTCGTAGGTCGCGACCTTGTAGTTGACGTTTTGCTTGCCGATCTGCATGTAGATCATGCCCGTTCCTTCGGCGGCAAGCGTTCCGGCGTACATCGCTCCGGAGTCGAGCCAGAGGCGGATCATCTTCCGCTCGTGGTCCGAAGGCCGGACGTCGTGATGGCTGCCGTCGATGTACTTCATCAGCCGGCTTCCGCCGCTGCCGGTCCGAAACGGCGGATTGTTGCCCGTGTTCTTGCCCAAGGTGACGAAACGTCCGGCCAGGAACGTGTAGCTGTGTGCCCAAACGGGTCCGAGGTCGCCGGTCATGACGATCCCGCCGGCCCGCGGTCCGCCTTGCTCGGTCGCGTCGTAGTCGTGGCATGCGACGCAGTGGCGATCGAAGATCGGCTGGATGTCGCGGTGGAAGTCGAAGACGTCGGGCACGTCGGCGATCGGTTCGATCCGGTCCGGCTCGCGTCGCATGGCCATCGGTGTGGCGGCATCCATCGTTTGGGGCGTTTGCATCCGCTGCTCATGGCATCCGACGCAACTGGCGACCTCGCCTGGCTGAACGGTCAGGAAGCTCTGCATCCGCTTCACGGCGATATCGTTTTCGTCCAGCGCGGCGAGAAATATCGCACGGCCCGCGGGAATCTCAAACGACGCCGATCCGTCGGGCTCGACGGGCACCGTGCCCAGGATGCGTTCGTGATTGTTCGCAAAGCGGCTGGTCGGCTCCGGCCCGTTGCTGATGTTCAACGCCTTGGGCAACATCTCCAAGACGAGCAGCTTCTTGATCGACCCTCGCTCGATGCCCTCCATGTTGCGTCCCGCGTAAACGTCGGTCAGCGTGAGCAGGCCCGTGGTCTTGGCCCGGTCGATTTGGTCGGCGATCACCGGTTCGCGCGGCCGTGCTTCCAGCGGTTGCGGCTCCTGGACCATCATGCCCGCCTCCTTCTCCTCGTCGGAGACGGCCCAGAGTAGCTCCGTGCGACCTTCGTAGTCCATGATCCGCAACTGTCCGTTTTGGGCGAACAGGAATCCGACGTCGCCGATCGGGTAGGGGTCGCGTTCATTACGGCTCCAGCCGACGCGCGCGATCGCCGACTTGTCGTCCGGCCCGTTGCTCGGATCGATGACGGTGACCGTGCCCGTATGTTCCTTGCGCGTATGGCCGGGCACCATCGAGCAGACGACGTTGCGGCTTCCGGGGATCGGCCTCGCGTCGATCATCAAGTAGCCGGGGTGCATGTTGCCGTAGAACACGGCCTGGTTCCGACCGTCGGGAGCGGCCGTCCAGAGATGATGAAAATCGAGCACGCTTCGTTCGTTATACTCCCATCGGGTATACAGAATGCGACCATCGGGCAACGGGCACGGCGTGTTCTCGTGCTCGACGTTCGGCGAAAGAACGCGAATGTCGCTGCCGTCGGCGTTGCAGCGATGAAGGGTCGCGACCTCGGTGAAATAGCAGGGCACGAAACGCTTGCATCGCGAGGAGCAGAAGACGATCCGCTCGCCGGGGAAATAGCTCGGCTCGTAATCGTCGTAATCGCCAGAGGTCAGTTGACGCAGGTTCGCTCCGACCGGATCGCCGTCGGCCGTTCGGTCAATGTCGATCTCATGGAGGTGAAAATGCTCGCCCCCGTCGGGCCGATACGAGAAGATCACCTTCTTGGCATCGTAATGGACCTGCGGATCGCGGATCGTGCCTCGCGGGTCGTCGAGCAAGGTCGTCAGCTTGCCGGTCGTGGCGTTGAAGACGCAGAGACGCGTGCCGTCGTGGAAGAACTTGCGATTCGGGTCGCCCGACCAGTGTCCGAAATCGGCGTACCAATGGCCGTCGCGATCGGCCTTTCGCACGGCAAAAACGATCTCGCCCAAGCGGGCACGGATCGCTGCCATCGAGGCCTGCTTGTCACGAGCCTGTCGCTCAAGCCGTCTGTTCGTTGCCTCTTGGTCCACGAAACCCTCGGCTTTGAAATTGTCAAGGATGACGGAGCTCTCCTGGAATCTGCCGCCGGCTCCGCGCTGGTTGAACGTATAGCCGATCGGATTGGCCGTGATCCGCATGAAGACGCGTTGCCCGACATACGGCGAAAGGTCCCAGCGCGTCGTTTCGAGCTGCCACTCGTCGCCGTTGGCACGGCTTTCGACCGGGACGTTCGTCCGAAGGAGTTCTCGCCCGTCCTCGTCATGGAGCGTTATGTGGGCATGGGGGCTTCCGGCGCCGCCGAGGGAGAACGTCGCTTCGTCGCCCTCGATTTTGAAAACCGGCGACTCCATCAAGCCACATCGCCGATAGTCGGTCGCGAGGATGAACTTGCCGTTTTCGGGCGTTTGCACCGACGCGGGGCATTTGGCCGTGGGACGTCGCACCCATCCGAGGTCGCCCGCCAGGTGACGCCAGCCTTGCAAGCCGTCCGTTTCAAAGTCGAAGGAAACGGTTTTGCCCGTCGTCTCGTCGGCGAGAACTGGCGGCAAGAACGCGAGCAACACGATCGCGACGGAAAGAACGAGGGATTTCCTCATGGGATTTTTTCTCTAATCGGAACGAGAAAGGGAATGTTGTACCTTTTGCCCCCAGACCTTGCCTCTTTGGGAACTGCAAACCGCTACGTCGCTTCAAGGCGATCCACTCGCACCGTGTTTCTGCGTCGCTTCGGTGTACAAGCTACGGCCAAAGGAGCACTGGCAAGATGCCAGTGGCACCAATCGACCCTACTGATCCCACTTCAACACGGCGCCGGTGTCGGCACTGGTGGCCATCGAGGCGTATTTGGCCAGATAGCCGGTGGTGTAGCGAGGGGCGGGCGACTGCCAGGACGCGCGGCGAGCGGCCAGTTCGTCGTCGGTCAACTTCACGTCGAGCTTGTGGGCGGGAATGTCGATCTCGATCGTATCGCCCGGCTGCACCAGACCAATCGGGCCGCCGACGGCCGCTTCGGGGCTGATGTGGCCGATGCACGAACCGGCCGTGCCGCCGGAAAAACGGCCGTCGGTGATTAGGGCGACCTTGTCGTCCAATCCCATGCCCTTGATGGCCGTGGTGGGGGCAAGCATCTCTTGCATACCGGGACCGCCACGGGGACCTTCGTAGCGAATCACCACAACGTCGCCGGCGGTGACCTTGCCGTTGATGATCCCTTCGTAGGCCTCGGTTTCCGACTCGAAGATCACCGCCGGACCGCTGTGGGTCATCATCTGCGGCAACACGCCGGCCGCCTTGACCACGGCCCCTTGCGGTGCCAGATTTCCGTAGAGAATGACCAGCCCGCCCTCTTCGCTGTAGGCGGTTTCCACCTCGCGGATGCAATCGGTCGGGTCGAAGCCCAGATCGTCGGCGGATAGGTCGCGAATCGAGCCGGCCGCCTTTTCGACGCTCATACCGGGCACGTTACGCTGCTGACTGGCACGCACGGCGGCGAGTTCCAACGCCTCGGCGTCGGCCGTCTCGGCGCGTACGTCGTATCGGGCGATGTTCCCCTGGAGCGTCTCGCCGCTGACCGTGGGGCAATCGAGATTCAACAGCCCGGGCCGGCCACGAGCCACGCTGCCGAGGATCGTGTGGATGCCGCCCGCGTTGTGGCAGTCTTCCATGTGGTAATGGCTGCTGGGGGCGATCTTGCAGACGTTGGGCGTCTGCTGGCTGAGAAGGTTGATCCGCTCGACGTCGTACTCGACGCCCGCCTCGTTGGCCACGGCCAGCATGTGCAACACGGTATTGGTGCTTCCGCCCATGGCCATGTCGAGCACCATCGAGTTGTCGACCGACTCCGCCGTGATGATCTCGCGGGGTAACAGCCCGTGGCCTTCGCCGACGCGGTTGAACTCCAACACCATCTCGACGATCCGCCGGCCGGCTCGTTGGAAAAGCTTCTTGCGTTCGGCGCTGGTGGCCAGCAGCGTGCCGTTGGTGGGCAGAGCCATGCCGAGCGCTTCGCAGAGGCAGTTCATGCTGTTGGCGGTAAACATACCGGAGCAGGAGCCGCAGGTGGGGCAACCGGCCCGTTCGAGTTCGAGCAGTTCGTCGGCGTCCATCTTGCCGCCCTGTCGGGCCGCGGCGCCCATGAAGACGTCGACCAGATCGACCGTCTTGCCGTCGGCCGTGTGTCCGGCTTCCATCGGTCCGCCGCTGGCGAAGATCGTCGGCACATTGCAGCGCACGGCGGCCATCAACATGCCGGGCACGATCTTATCGCAGTTGGGGATACAGATCATGCCGTCGAAGCAATGGGCGCCGACCATGGTTTCGACCGCATCGGCGATAATCTCCCGGCTGGGCAACGAGAACTTCATCCCCGCGTGGCCCATGGCGATCCCGTCGTCGACTCCGATCGTATTGAACACAAACGGCACACCGCCCGCCTCGCGGACACACTGCTTGACGAACTCGCCCACTTTGTCCAAGTGGATGTGGCCGGGGATAATGTCGGTATAGCTATTACAGATGGCGATAAACGGCTTGCCGAAGTCATTGTCCTTCAGGCCGGTGGCCCGCAGTAGACTTCGATGAGGTGCCCGAGCGTCGCCGAGTTTAATCGTATCGGATCGCATGGTCTGGGGGTCCTTTGTTCGCGGAACATTCACAACAACCCGTTATTGTACGGAGGATTGCCTGTCGGCGGTAGAGGTGCCCGGGGGGTGAGGCACTGGAAAGGAGGGCCGAAAAACGCTATCCTGTGGTCGGTATTGGATTTGCGTGGTTCCGTACGATGGGCCTCCGAGCCCGTCGATCATCCTAGCTCGACGGGCTGGGAAGCCCATCGTACAGTTCCGGAGGCATACCCTTCTCGGCCCGCTACGAGGCTAGATACGATGCAACGGCTGAAACGAATCGAACTTCGCGGCTTCAAGTCGATCCGAACGCTCGATTTGGAGTTGCGTCCGCTCAACGTGATGATTGGCGCCAACGGCGCCGGGAAGAGCAACCTCGTCTCGTTCTTCAAGATGATCCACGAGATGATGGCCGGCCGGCTGCAGTTGCATGTTGCCGCGTCGGGCCGTAGTAGTTCGATCCTCCACTTCGGACCGAAGATCACGCCGCAGATGGAGGCCCGTTTGGCCTTCGCGATGGATGATGGTGAGGCAGCCTACAATGTACAGCTTCGTTTCGCCCCGACCGACACGCTGGTCGTTGCCGATGAGATGCTGGAGTTTCCGTCAGCGGACGGCTCGGGAGAGATTCGACGGCTAGCACTTCGCTCGGCAGTGTCATCAGAGACCGGGCCCTCGGAGACATACTTAACCGTTCTTGCCAACGTCGGCAAGAGCATGAAGGGCCCCTTCCCGGACGATCCGGGGCAAATGTTCTTGGATCTTCTTCGCGGCCCGCGCATCTATCAATTCAACGATACGTCGCCGACCGCGTTCATTCGGCAGCCCTGCTACGCCGACGATAACCGATGTCTCGCGCCGGACGGTCGAAATCTCGCCGCCGTCCTTTACAGGCTTAAGCGCGTCGATGATCCCAAGGCCTACCGGCGGATTGTCGGAGCGATTCGTCAGATTGCCCCGACCTTCGCCGATTTCGATTTGGAGCCAACATTGCCGGGCGGTGCCGACGTTGTCTTGAACTGGCGCGAACGAACGTCAGATCAGGTGTTCGGACCGCACCAGCTCTCTGATGGCACACTTCGCGCGATGGCAATCATCACCCTTCTGCTGCAACCAGTGGCCGATCTTCCCAATGTGATCGTCATCGACGAACCCGAACTCGGGCTGCATCCGTACGCGAAGAATATCCTCGCTTCGTTGATGAAGAAGGCGTCGTGCCACTGCCAGATTATCGTTGCCACGCAATCTGCTGGCCTGATCGAGTCGTTTGAGCCGGAGGATATCGTGGTCGTCGAGCAGACCGATGAGGGCTCGACGTTTCAGAGGCAGGATAGCGAGAAGCTGCGGGAGTGGCTCACCGAGTACACGATGCGCGAACTCTGGGAGAAGAACGTGCTCGGCGGAGGGCCCGCCTGATGAAGCGTCTTTACATGACCGTGGAAGGGCAGACGGAACAGACGTTCGCCTCGGATGTGCTTGTGCCTCATTTGGCAGCGTTCGGAGTCATGTTGGCCAAGGCCCGACTTACGGGCATGGAATCGCGGCGACAAGGACGAATCCCCAAAGGCGGCATGGCGAAGTTCATAAGACCGCTGGGCGACATGAAGCGGTGGCTGCGGGAAGACAGGAGTCCAGATGCCCACTTCACGATGATGGTCGATCTTTACGCGATCCCCGACGATTTCCCCGGGTACGAGGAGGCGAAAGAGCTTCTGGATCCGTACCGCCGGGTCGAGGTTCTCGAAAAGGCCCTGGCCGATGAGATGGAGGACGATCGGTTCATCCCCTACCTTCAGCTCCACGAGTTCGAGGCGCTGGTGCTGTCGAAGCCGGAAGCGTTCGATCTGCAATTCGATGACCGCGAGAAGGTCACCGAAGAGCTTGTCGCAATGTGTGGACAGTACAAGACTCCCGAGCAAATAGATGAGGGGCAACATTCCCATCCCAAGGCGAGAATCAAGAAGCTGTTCCCCGACTACCAAGAGAATGTCGACGGGCCGCGTTTGGCGAAAGATATCAGCTTGGAGACGATGCGCAAAGCCTGTCGGCACTTCAACCAGTGGTTGACAACGCTTGAGAAGCTGGGCTCGCCGTCAATATAATGGTTTAATCAGAAACCCCCACGACTTCTACCCAAGGAGACACCACAATGAAAACGAACTGGCTGGTCGTGCTTGCCGTCACGCTGCTTTCCGCTTCGGCGATGGCGGCCGAGGAGGAGGGGTTCGTGCCGCTCTTCGACGGCAAGTCGCTGGAGGGCTGGAATGGAAATCTCGATGTGTTTCAGATTCGCGAGGGGGCGATCGTCGGCGGGAGCCTCGAAGGTCGCGTGGCGCGGAATGAATTTCTCTGTGCGGCGAAGGAATACGGCGATTTCGAGCTGCGGTTGAAGTTCAAGCTGCTGGGCAAGGGGGCCAACGCGGGCGTGCAAATCCGCAGCCAGCGGATCCCCAACCATCACGAGATGATCGGCTATCAACCCGACTTGGGCGACGGCTGGTGGGGATGCCTTTACGATGAGTCGCGCCGGCGACGCGTATTGGCCGGCCCGTCGAAGGAGGTGCGAGCCAAGATCGTCCGCCGCGACGATTGGAACGAGTACACGATCCGCTGCGAGGGCCCGCGGATTCAACTCTGGATCAACGGCCAGCAGACGGTCGACTACACGGAGGCCGACGCATCGATCCCGCGGAAGGGCCTCATCGGCCTGCAAATCCACGGCGGCGGGCCCAGCGAGGCGTGGTACAAGGACGTACGGATCAAGGAACTATGACGACCAACAACATGCCCCCAACCTTCCTCTACTTCGACCTCGGCAAGGTACTCGTCGACTTCAGCACGCAACGGATGTGCGAACAAATGGGCGCCGTTGCCGGGGTCGATCCCGAGCGGGTGCGTGGTACGATCTTTCATTTTCAGTTGCAATGGGAACTGGAACGAGGCCGCATCACGCCGGAGGAGTTCCACGACGGGTTCTGCCGACGGCTCGAAATTACGAAAAACCCGCCCGAATTCGACGCCCTGCTGCAAGCGGCCAGCGACATCTTCTGGCTCAACGAGGGCACGGCGCCGATCATCGAGCGGCTCCGTCGGGCCGGTCACCGGCTCGGGGTCCTCTCCAATACCTGCGTGAACCACTGGGAACATTGCACCCGGCGCTGGCCCTTTCTCAACGAGGCGTTCGAGCAACACGCGCTGAGTTACAAGGTCGGCTGCTGCAAACCGGAGGCTCCCATCTATCGGGCAGCCACCGAGTTGGCGGGCGTCGATCCGTCGCAAATCTTCTTCGTCGACGATCTGGCGGACAACGTCGAAGGCGCACTGGCCGCCGGTTTCGATGCCGTGCTCTACACCTCGGCCGACGCGCTGGCCGAGCAGTTGCAGGCCCGCGAGATTGCCTTCTGACGGCGGTCCGGGAGTCAGTTTCTTGTTTATTACCCCCCGTAATACGTACATCAACTCGCGCCCAGTGCTCTGCAACGTCGAATTTATCAGTATATCGGTCTCAAGCCGAAGGAAAAACTGTTGCGCGGGGCGTCTCTTTCGATCTTCTCATACCGTCTCAGGCCGCCCGGTCCGGGGACACTCGCCCCTCCCTTTGGGCAGAAAAGGACCACCAGCCTGCAATTCGTAACGTAGAGTTTTCCGGATGGCCGCTCACTAGGGAAAGAGAGTCGGCATGGGAGCACTTTCTACGACCTTGGAGCGTCCGTCACTGGATCATTGGGCAGCAATCGTCGCCGATTAGGCAAGGGACCGCCCGGTAGGTTGCGTGGGAGTCGGTACACGCATCGAACGATGCGTTGGAGCGGAACGACTGAAACAGGAGGGCAAAATGGCTTCGTTACCAGGCGCGTACCCCGCAGTACGCCCGACACTTGAAGACGTCGTTCGTCGCGTGCATGACATTTCCACCCTGCCGCAGATCGCCCTGCAGGTCATGGAGGTGGCCAACGATGCCGACTCGGGAGCCCGTGAACTGAAAGAGGTCATGGAAGGCGATGCGTCGCTGAGTTCGAGGGTCTTGCGGTGCGTCAATTCCTCGCAATACGCGAAGCGGGGAAAGATCACCAACCTTCAGCAGGCGATCGCCTATTTGGGCATGCAGCAGATCCGCAATCTGGCCGTCACGGCCAGCGCGAGCAAGTTGTTTGCCGCCGGGGGTATCATCGGATCTTACGATCGGGCCGGGCTGTGGCGCCATCTGGTGACGGTGGGGATTTGCGCGCGGCTGATCGCCATGCGACTCAACTTCGCGGACTTCGAGGACGTCTTCCTGGCCGGGCTGTTGCACGACATCGGCGTCGTCTTCGAAGACCAACACGTGCATGAACCCTTCGCCGAGGTCATTCAATCCCTGGAGAAGGGCAAAGCCCTCTCCGAAATTGAGCGTTCGCATTTGGGATTCGACCACGCGGTGCTCGGCGCGAAGGTAGCCGAGAACTGGAAGTTCCCTCCCGGAGTTCTCGCCACCATTCGCTACCACCACAATACGACAGGCTATCGGGGCGACCAGATCGAAGTCATACGTTGCGTCGAGGTGGCCAACTTCATTTGCTCTCTCAAGGGGATCTCTTCCGTGGGAATCCATCTTGTCGCCTTCCCACAATCGGCGATCCGCGGCCTGTCGCTTTCCAAGGAGGATATTCTGGTCTTGGCGCAGGATCTCGATCGCGAACTAACCAACAACGAGAATATGCTGCAGATATAGGTCACGCCGGATGGACGAATTCCTCACCCAAATCGAGAGCCTCTTCGAAGACGACGACACCACCGTCGGCGGGGCCGATAGCCTGGCGCCGGTTGCCGAGTTGCTCGACTTCTGTCGCCCCTCGCTCTTGGTGATCGCGGATTGCCGCGGGAAAGTCCAAGCCACCAGCGGTCCCCAAGGGCGAGAGAATCTGGCGATTGCGAGAGAACTTACCCGGAAGATCGCCGCCGGCTTGACCGGAGGCGGTGTTCACATCTTGGACTCGGCTGCCGAATCTCGACCGGAGCAGGTCTTCGGTGTACGTTTGCGCGAATCGGACGGCGGAGGGATATTGGGGGGGCTGGCGCGGTTGACCGGCGACGCGGGGCCGCGACTGAAGAGCATGACGGCGGCACTACGCGCCTGCGGGGGTTCGGCCTGTCGGCTGATCGAAGAGCAATCGCGCACGCAACGACTGGAGACTCAAGTCCGCCATTTGCAGATGGAGGAGTTGACGCTCAAGGCGGCTCACACGGAGGCCGCCGCCAACGCCATCGAGGAGCAGGAGAAACGTCTCCGCGAGGAGCGCGACAAGTTGGCGATGAAGGAAGAATGCGTCGCCACCGAAGCCGCCAATCGGGCGAAAAGTGATTTCCTGGCCAACATGAGCCACGAGATCCGTACCCCGCTCAACGCCATCCTCGGGTTCACGGAACTGCTGCTCAAGGGGGCCGACGGCGGCGACGAAAAGGAACGGCAAGACTATCTGAGCACGATCCACCACAGCGGCAAACATCTGCTGGAATTGATCAACGATATCCTCGATCTCTCGAAAATTGAAGCCGGGCGCATGGAAGTCGAACAGATCGAATGCTCGCCGCACGAGATCGTCGCCGGCGTCGTCTCGTTGCTACGCGTCCGGACCAAGGAAAAGGGGCTGCGGTTTCAATGCGAGTGGCCCGACCCTTTGCCCGCGGTGATTCGCACCGATCCCGTGCGGGTGAAGCAGTTGTTGATGAATCTGGCGGGCAATGCGATCAAGTTTACCGATCAGGGCAGCGTGCGGATCGTAACCCGGTTGATCACGGCGCCGGGCCCGCCCCGGATCGCGTTGGACGTGATCGATACGGGAGTCGGAATCGCTCCCAAGAAACTGGAGAGCATCTTCGACGCGTTCGTGCAGGCGGACAGTTCGGTGACGCGCGAATTCGGCGGCACGGGACTAGGGCTGGCGATCAGCCGGCGCATCGCAACGGCGCTGGGGGGAGAGCTTACGGTCCGTAGCGAGCCGGGAAAGGGCAGTGTTTTCACCGCGACCGTCGCCACCGGCCCGCTGGAGGGCGTCGAAATGCTCTCCGCGCCTCCGTCCGACGGGCTGGCCGCCCACGGCTCCGCCGAAGACCAGGAGGAAACGGCCTTGCCAGCGGCAAGAATTCTGCTGGTGGAAGATGGCAGCACGAATCGCAAGCTGATCAGTCTCATTCTTCGCCGGGCGGGCGCCGAGGTGGTGCCCGCGGAAAATGGTGCCGTGGGGGTCGAGTTGGCCATGAAAAGCACCTTCGACGCGATCCTGATGGACATGCAGATGCCGGTGCTGGACGGCTACTCGGCAACCCGGAAGCTGCGCGAACTAGGCATGCGGATACCGATCATCGCCTTGACGGCTCACGCCATGTCGAGCGACGAAGCGAAGTGCCGTCAGGCCGGCTGTTCCGGATACCTGTCCAAACCGGTCGATGCAAACCGCCTGCTGCGGATGCTTGCCGAGGTGATCGCTCCCGAAGAGTCTCCGATCGTCGCCGAGCCGGTCTCGCTCTGTGAATCCCGCTGCCTCGTATCGACTCTGCCGACCGACGATCCGGACTTTCTCGAAATCGTCGAGGAGTTTATCGAGAAGTTCGGCAAGCAATTGGAGGTCATGGAGCGGGCGAGTGGGGAGGAAGACATGGAGACCTTGGCCCAACTGGCACACTGGCTTAAAGGATCGGGGGGAACGGCAGGGTTCCCCGCGCTCACCGAACCGGCAAAACGGCTCGAAGACGCGGCCAAACGAGGCGAACCCCTTGAGGTTCAAGCCGCTCTTGAAGAACTCCACCAACTGGCCGCGAGAATGACCATCACGAACGTACCCGTTTGAACGATCTCGCCGTGCCCGGAAAAAAGTCCGGCGCAAACACGACGCACGACGATTATCCGACTACTACCCTTTCTCCCACGCGAATGAGAATTGAATTCATGAACGACTCGGACTCAACTTCCGCGGTGCCGGGCAACCTCGACTCAGCGGCCCGTCAGGCGGACACGATACGAACTCTGTTCGGCAGCCCGCGGCTTTGCATCGAGCCGGTGTTGAACGGTTCGTCCGTGGACGAAGTGCTATCGAACCCCCGAATCGCCATCGTCGACGATGAGCCGATCAACATCAAGGTCGTGCAGAAGCACTTGAAACTCGCCGGATACCAGCAATTCTTCACGACCGAGGATTCGACCCGGGCGATGGATCTCATTCGCACGGAATTTCCGGACGTGGTCCTGCTGGACATCATGATGCCGCAGGTAAGTGGCCTGGAGATTCTCGCCGAACTGCGGCAGACCGACGAGTTTATCGATCTACCCGTGATCATTTTGACCGCGGCGACGGACACGGCCACGAAGATGGAAGCCTTGCGGCTTGGGGCGACCGAGTTTCTGGGGAAACCCGTCGATGCCGCGGAACTTGAGGCTCGTCTGTGCAACGTGTTGATAGCCAAGGCACACCGTGACCGCGTTAAGAGCTACGCTTGGGAACTCGAAATCGAAGTGGCGGTTCGTTCGGCGGAATTGGCGGCGGCCCATCACGAGGTTGTCCAATGTCTGGCAAAAGTGGGTGAATTTCGCGATAACGAAACGGGCAATCACGTTCTCCGCGTGGGGCGTTACGCGGAGATCATCGCCTCGCGCATGGGCTTGGGGAGCGAGTTTGCCGAGAGAATCCGCCAGGCCGGGGCGCTGCACGACATCGGGAAAGTGGGTGTCCCCGATTCCATCCTCTGCAAACGCGGCAAGCTGGACGCGGCGGAGTTCGAGGTAATGAAGCACCACTGCAAACTCGGCAGGGACGCTTTCTTGATGCAAGGCGATGGAGGCCACCCGGCGGCGTCCGCATCTCGCTCGCCCGCGGAGCAACTGGTCGCCCCTGTCGGAAACTCGCCGATCCTCCGGATGGCGGCGTCGATCGCCTACACGCATCACGAGAAATGGGACGGAACCGGATACCCGCGCGGCTTGCGGGGCGAGGACATTCCTCTGGAGGGCCGAATCACCGCCGTGGCCGATGTGTTCGATGCGGTGACCAGCCCGCGTCCCTACAAGCCGGCGTTCTCGCTCGAAAAGTCCCTGGCCATTATGAAGGACGGTAGCGGAAACCACTTCGATCCGGCCGTGGTCGAAGCGTTCTTCGCGGAACTTGATGAGATCGTGACGGTGTATTCCCAATACGCGGATCTCCCGGACGACTCCTCGGCCGACGCGGACTATCCGCAGATACCGGTCGCTTCGATCCATTGACAGAAACCGCGGGAACCCCTCCACAAACCGATCCCAGCGGCGAGCAGCAACTATGAATGGCGTTATCCAAGGCATCGCATCCTTCGTTGAAGAGCAAGACGATTCCCACGCGGACTCGTTGCTGCGCGAAGTGCTGGTCGCCGACGACGATCCAGCCACGTTGAAACTCATAGCGACCGTACTGAAAACCAGCGGTTATGCCGTGCGGATCGCCGACGACGGCCGGCAGGCAATGGAGATGATCCGGGAAAGGACCCCCGATTTTCTGGTGACCGACTGGGAGATGCCCAACGTCAACGGCATCGAACTGGCCGAATGGGTTCGCCAGCAACCGTTTCCCAAGTACGTCTACACGATTTTGGTCACCGGGCGCACGGAAACCAAGCACATGGTGCAGGCGATCTCCGCCGGCGCCGACGACTTCTTCTCCAAGCCGGTTCGCCCGGGCGAGTTGCTGGCTCGGATTCAAGCAGGTGTTCGCATTCTCGAACTCGAGCGTCAACTTCGCTTCCTTGCACGGCGCGATCAGTTGACGGGGCTTCTCAATCGACGAACGCTCTTTGAGGCCCTTGAAGAGCATTGGAACCGCTCTCTCCGCAAGGGCCAACCAATGGCCTGTGTTATGATCGACATCGATCGGTTCAAGGCGGTAAACGACCGGTACGGCCATCTCACGGGAGATCAGGCCTTGGCACGGATCGCCGAGATTTTGCGGCAGTGCCGGCGCGAGAACGACCTGGTGGGCCGGTACGGCGGCGAGGAGTTCTGTGTCTTGTTGTCCGACTGCGACCAGCGGGACGCGTCGGATTGGGCCGAACGCTGCCGCTTGAGTATCGCCCGCGATTCGATACCGGTCGCCACCACAAACATCCATCTCACGGCAAGTTTCGGAGTATCGGAGAAGACCGACAGCATGGAGAATCCGACCCAATTGATCGACGCCGCGGATCAGGCCCTGTTGGTCGCCAAACGCGGCGGGAGGAACCGGGTCGTCCGTTGCGGGTTGCCCGAACAAACAAATTCGATGGAACAATGAAACGACAGGTTGCGAGGGCTGCTCTCGGCAAACGCATGAGACCCACGTACCCAACAGGATATGGGAAACAGGAAGGGGCGTCCTGATGACTACGATGCAGCAGCCACGGAGGTGCAGTTCGAGGATCCAGTGCAGCGAGTGCGGCAAGACGCTTCCCTTGCGCCTTCCCGGCCACGGACAAGTATCCACGAGTTGGATCTGTACGCAATGCGGAGCCCTTTACAACGCTGTCCTCGATGCGCCGAATTCGCTGGAGCACCTCCAGCGAGTTCGCCCGGCTCGAATCAAGTTCGACAAGAAGAACCTGGGAAATCCGCCGCAGTCCATCGCGGCATTTATCGTGAAGATGCTGGGAAAAGAGTTCTCCGGAAACGAAAAACGGTCCACCCGGCGCCATAACATCGTCTTTCCAGCACCCGTCGTTGAGTTGGATGAAGCGTTCTGCCCGACGGGAGACGTACGGATGGCCGTGACCCGGGACATCTCGACCACGGGGCTCGCCCTGATTTCAACGCGGGCGGCAAGTTCCCGGTTTCTCGCCGTCGAACTCGCGTGCCCTTCCGGCGAAACGATTCAAGTGGTGATACGCGTCATCCGCTGTCGTCCCGTGCGTTGCTTCTACGAGATTGCGGGAACGTACTTCGTCGTCTTGGGGGAAGCCGGCGCCGACGGCGCAAACATAATAACCCAATTGCCGGGTATGAAGGAGATACGATGACACTCGCGCCCAATGCGGTCACGAAGCTGCTCCTCGTGGACGACGACCCGAGCATGGTACGCCTCTTGACGGCCGTGCTTCAAAGGAGCTTCCACGAGGCAATCGAGGTGAATTGCCTCACGAACCCCGAAGATGCGATGGCCTGGATCGAGAGGGAAGTCGTGGAGATCCTCATCACCGATCTCGAAATGCCCGGCATCAGCGGGTTGGAGTTGCTCCAATGCGCCAAACGGCGAAATGCCTTCACGCAAGTCTTCTTCATCACGGGCCATTCCACGCTGGACGCCCTGATGGGCGCCTTCGAGATGGGAGCCACCGACTACCTGTTGAAGCCGCTGGACCAACCGCAATTGATCGAACTCGTCGACGACGCGCAAAAGCGGCTGCGCCGCTGGCGCGAAGCCCTGGCCGGAACACTGGCCGCCCAGCACGTCCCCGCGCGCTTTCCGGCGGAAACGACCGGCGCAACGAAGAGCTTGTCCGTGCCGATCACTCCAACCGCCTCCGCCGGCCCGTAGGGCGAGATCGCAAGACCCACACGACGGCCTGCCGGCGATCAGGATTACCCGAGGACCCGCCAGCCGGGAGATGTAATGTTTTTACTCCCTGTCCGGGCAAGCGGAGACCGCCGGCTCCTCGGCGAGAAACATCCGCGGCGTGGGCTTGGTCACTGGCCGGAAAACTGGTAGGCTGATAGGTTCGACCCCGTCGGCTCGGCCGTATTGTCCGCCGGCGTGACCTGGAAACTATCCTGCGAACCTCCTCCTGCCGATGCCTTCGATCGACGACATCCTCGGTTGCTCCGGCCGGGTGGCCGCACGGCTGCAGAACTACGAGCCGCGCCCCCAGCAGATGGACATGGCCCTGGCCGTCGGGGAAGCGATCCAAGCGGGACGCCACTTGATCGTCGAGGCCGGGACCGGCGTGGGAAAGAGCTTCTCCTACCTCGTGCCCGCCATCCTCGCCGTCACCGGCCAGATGAAACTGCCCGACCCCCCGAACATTGAGGAACCGTTTGGCAAACCTCCCCCGTCCAAGCCGCGGGTAGTCATCGCCACCCACACGATCAGCCTCCAGGAACAGCTCCTCCGCAAGGATCTGCCGTTTCTCAACAGCGTCATCCCGCTGGAGTTCACCGCCGTGCTGGTCAAGGGGCGGCGAAACTACCTCAGCCAACGGCGATTGACCAACGCCACTGGGCGGGCTCGGAACCTGCTCTCCGCCGAAACCGAGTTTGACCAGCTTCGACAGATCACCGACTGGTCGAAGGAAACGTCCGACGGCTCGCTCTCCGATTTGCAGTACCGTCCCATGCCTCAAGTTTGGGATGAAGTGGCCAGCGACCACGGCAACTGCATGGGCCGGAAGTGTCCGACGTATGGCGATTGCTTCTACTATCGGGCGCGGCGGCGAATCCACAACGCCCAGATCCTGATCGTCAACCACGCCATGTTTTTCAGCGATCTGGCCCTGCGGCGCGACGGCGCGCAGGTTTTGCCCGACTACGACGTCGTGATCTTCGACGAAGCACACAACGTCGAGGCGGTCGCCGGCAATCATCTCGGGCTGAGCGTCTCCAGCGGACAGGTCGAGTGGGTGCTCAACAAGCTCTACAACGACCGCACCAACCGCGGGCTGCTGGTCCATCACAATATGGGCGACGAGCAGCAAAAGGTCATGGAATGCCGCTATCGGGCCGACGACCTGTTCGACGACGTCGGCCAGTGGTATCAGAACAGTCGCAACGGCCGGGTTCTCCAGCCGAACACTTTTGAAAACCCGCTCAGCCACTCCCTGGACCAACTGGCCGGGCAGTTACGCAAGTGCGGGAGAAGCTTTCCGCCGGAGCAGCAGCAAGACTTCATCGCTGCCGGCAACCGGCTCGAAACGCTGGCCTCGCAGATCGAAATCTGGCGATCGCACAAGATCGAGGAAGCCGTCTTCTGGGTCGAGGAGTCTACCCGTCGCGGACGGCGCCGCCACACGCTGGCCGCCGCGCCCATCGACGTCGAGCCCGAGTTGCGCAAACAGCTCTTCGACAAGGTCCCCACCGTGGTCATGACCAGCGCCACACTGGCCACCGGCGCCGGTTCGTTCGACTTTTTCAAATCGCGGGTTGGCCCGGCGCAATCGGAATCGCTCTGCCTGGGGAGCCCCTTCGATTACGCTCGTCAGACGCAGTTGATTCTGCTCGACGGGATGCCCGACCCGGGCGCCGAACCGCGGCTCTACGAGGAGCGTGCGTCGGAGATGATCCGTCGCTACACGGGCCGAACCGGCGGCCGGGCGTTCGTGCTGTTTACCAGCTACCAGATGATGAAACGCGTGGCCTCGATGCTCGCCCGATGGCTGGCCGAAGAGAAGCTGACGCTCTTCAGTCAGGCCGACGGAATGCCGCGCAGCCTGATGCTCAGCCGGTTCAAGGAGAACGCTCGCTCGGTGCTGTTCGGGACCGACAGTTTCTGGCAGGGAGTCGACGTGCAGGGCGAGGCACTTCAGAACGTGATCATCACCAAGCTACCGTTCGGTGTCCCCGACCGGCCGTTGATTCAAGCCCGGCTCGAACGGATCCGCGCTCGCGGGGGCAACCCGTTTCGCGACTACCAGCTTCCCGAGGCGGTGATCAAGTTCAAACAAGGCTTCGGCCGTTTGATCCGCTCGAAGACCGACAAGGGAATCGTCGTCATCCTCGATCCCCGCGTGCGTAGCAAACCGTACGGCCGCACGTTTCTTACGTCGTTGCCCAATTGCCGTCGGGTAGTGGAATCGGTGGGCTGAGGACTCGCCAGGGCGTCGCTTCCGCATAGTAGCCATCTCGTTCCGCGAGATGGCTACGACAGGCGCCGAATTCGGTATTCCACCGATGTCGCGCGCACCCCCCCTCTGGATAGTCTCGCCCCCTTTGGGTAGACTTGCATCCTGAACGAACAGCGTGTTGCGGCTGCGTAGGGGAAATAGGAGAAAGCGATGACGATCAAGATTACCTGCGGTTCGTGCCGTCAGAAGTATTCGGTATCGGAGAAGATGGCCGGGAAATCGGCCACCTGCAAACAGTGCGGGGCGACACTGGAGATACCGTTGGCCTCGGGCGACGAACTCGCTCCGCTCACCGCGGAGGAACCCGTCGTACTGCTCGAAGCAGCCGAGCCGGTTACGTTGCTCGATGAGGCCGAGCCCGCCGCCATGCTGAACCCGTTAACGGCCATGGCACCGGCGCAGTCATCAGAGGGTCAGGGAATATCGCCGCGGATACTGATCGCCGGCGGGGTCGGAGCGGTTGTTCTGGCCGTGGTGGTGGCGATCCTGTTAGTCTCCGGCGGCAGCAAGGACAACGAGGATGCCGGTTCGCGCGGTTCGTTGGCCGAGGGGAAGAACCCTTCGGCCCCGGCACCATCTGTGCCCGGTGGATCGACCCGCCCCAAGCCGCCGGCTTCGCGTCCTTCCCCAACGCGCCCTTCCGTAAGACCCAAACCGGGCGTCCCCACGGAACCTTCGTCACCGCCCGGCGGTCCCGTGGCGCCCGAGGAGCCGCAAGCCTCGCTGGTTCCCTGGACGGCAAAGTCCGACCCACCGGCCACTCCGTTTGAGTTTGTCGGGGGCACGTCGTTTTCGGTCGAAATGCCCCGTTCGGTCAAAGTCGCCACTCCACCGCAGCCCAGCCCGTTTGTGATGGTGGTGAGCGACCAGCACAAGGCCGAGGGGTTCAAGGTGTTCGACATGCGTACCGGCGAGGAGAAACACTCGGTGGCGCGCAAGTTGGAACTCCGCGAGCCGCTGCTGCTGGCGTTGGACGGTCTTCATGCGGCCGGTAAGGCGGATATTTTCGGCAAGACGATCTCCGTGCTGTCGCTGGAATCCGGCCAGATTGTCGGCGAGTATTCGCGATCGGATGAGAAACGAATCGATTCGATCCAGTTCGCCGGACCGCGACATCTGCTTCTGGGACACGAAAAGAGCGGTGCGGCCGATCTGGTCGTCTGGGACTTTTCCGCCAACAAGGAAATCCAACGAATCCTTGTCCCCAGCGAGGATTACGACAACCGTTTCGACAAGGAGTCGCTGGTCACCAGTTTCAGCGGTCGCTACGCCGCGATGATGATGGGCCGCACGTTGCATGTGTACGACCTGCCCTCGGGTCAGTGCATCGGACAATCCGCAATCCCCAAGGCGGTCCTCGGGAGTATCTCGCGATGCGAAGGTCTCACTTTTTCACCCGACGGAAGCAAACTGGCCGGCCTCTTTCACCATAACAGCGGCCTGCTGGTCGTGTGTTGGGACTTCGCCACCGGGAAAATACTGCACGACGCCGTTTGCGATCGGGATTCGCTGGGCGCGGCTCCCGGCGTCCACTCGTACCAAGGACCGAAGTTGGCTTGGCTGCCCGACCAAAGCGGCTGGATCATCAAGGGCCACATCCTCTTCGACGCCAAGAGCGGGAAATCGGTCTGGACGTTTTCGGAAGCCTCCCGATATCCACGCATCTTCCTCGATTCGGCCCGTCTGCTGACGGTGCGGGCGGCCGCGGGGCTGGGTAATTCAAAGATGCTGATCCGCCCGTTGCCAACCGACGAAATGGCCAAGGCGGCCGAGTTGGTGCGCTCGGGTGGCGTGGCGGCCGACGCCGGTTTGCCTCCGCTGACGGAGTGTGATCTCTCCGGCGCGCGGTCTGTCGCGCAACCCAGCGGCCCGGTTGCCTGGTCGGTTCAACCGGATCCGGCGCCGGTGGCCGCCAATCTTCCCGAGAAGCAAACCGAACTCGGCGATGAATGCCGAGCGATACGAGCGCTGCGTTTCTCGCGCGACGGCACGAAGCTGGCCGTGATGAAGGAACTGAGTTCGCCCTCCGGCGCCTCAAGTTCCGCGAAAGCGCCGCTGGTGCTTGAGGCGTTTGTGCTTCCCCGATGCAAACAGAGCAAGCAGATCGCCATGCCGGCGCGTTACGATTTGATGGACATCAGCTCGGATGGCCGGCTGGCTCTCATGGGGATACGTCCCGATCGTTCGCCCGTCCATACCCGGCTCGACGTCTACGACCTGCTGTCGGGCGACCATCTCCTCGGATGGCGACCGTACGGCACGCAACCGGAAAGCCGAGACCAGGAGGCCACGTGGGCGGCGTTCGTCGACTCGGCCCACGTGCTGACGATCAACACCAGCGGCCGGCTCGTGCTCTGGAAGCTGCCCGAGTGCCGGGCCGTCTACACGATGGAGGGCTTGCGTGGGCGGCCATGCCTCAGCCCGGGCGGAAAATATCTGGCCGCCTATCATGCCGCGGACAAAACCTATCGACTGTACGAGGCGGCCGACGGCACGTGCCGCGGAGCGCTCGAAACGCCCTCCAGCACGAACGATCCCCGCGCCATCGCTTTCCGGCGCGACGGCACCGCGGTGGCCCTGGTGATCTACGGACTGATCGCCGGTTGGGATCTGGCCGACGGAGAACTTCAATGGGAGGCCGGTATTCCCACCCTTCATGCCGCCGATCTCGGATGGCGCCAGGAGAAGTACCTGCTGATCGAAAACCGCTATCTTTTCGACATTGAGAAGCAGGTCATCGTCTGGAAATACTCACTCAGTGGCGGGTGCCACGCGGCGGAGAGCCCGGACCCGAACCACTGGTATTGCGCCAAGGAAGGTAGCGGCCCTTTTAATCTGGTTGCCATGCAAACGCCCAGCCAACACGTCAAAGACCAGACCGCCGGCGCCAATCTTGCCGAACGGGCGATCATCTATCCCGGGGCCAAAGTGAGCCTGTCGGTCAGCGTGCCGGGGGGACATTCTCGGAAGTTCACCGAATCGCTGACCGCCAAACTCCAGGCCAACGGCGCGATCGTCGCACCCGGCGCGCCGACCCGGCTTTCGCTCACCGCCCAGGAGCGAGGCACGGGCAATATGCTCAAGCTGGAATCTTTTGGCGCCTTCCGCGGCGACCGAGGCAGCGAGACGTTTGAAGAGCGCGAGATCGCCTGCACTCTGACGGCCACCCGGGGGTCGATGATATGGAAGCAAGAACGCAAGATCGGGATGCGAACGTATGGAACCGTCGGCAGTGACACCACTTCCCAAACCCTCTACAGCCAGATGCGCCAGGGTCTGGGCAGCTATGCCGACTCGATCGCTATTCCACGGGTCGTTTTTCCCAACCAGGGTGGGGAGGACTACGGAACGTCGCGAATGACCTATGGTGGCGAGGCACCGCCGCTGCCGAAATCGAACCCTTCGACCCGCCCCGGACAGGGCGTGCCCCGCGTGCCGACCCGTCCGATTCCGGGCAGACCGTTCCCTCCCGGGGGCATGTTTCCGCGTCCGGGCGGCATTCCTCACCGCCCGTAGCCCATGTGTGGCATCTTCCGCGACTATCCGACGGGAACCCCGCCTGATTTACGGCATTTTGGACTATAGGCACTCCCCGAGTCGGGGGTGTATACTAGACAGAACACGCTCTGAGCCGGATGTTCGGGAAAAATCGGGTGCCGTTTTTCGACAAACGGCGCAATCTTGGTGGCTGCGGGGAGTCTTCCGTGCAAGTAAACGACGTGAATGTGGACACCGGTCCACTGGCAATGTTCGAGGAGGACCGGCCATGGCTTCGGCGACAGCCACGGATGACGCGCTGGAAGAAAGGTTGCCACATGCTGGTTGCGCGAATGGAACAGTGGCTCCGAGAATACTCCCCACTTTTTTGCGATGAGGAAATCGCCGCCGGTCACCGGGACTACGGCAATCATATGCGGCGGCTGTGGAACTGCTGGCGTCACCACTGGTCCCAGGCGGTGGACGACGCGGATGGAACGCCCGTGGACGGCCAGGAAGTGGCCTCGCGAATCCGCCAGGGCCGCGGTTTTCTGCGGGGCGGCGATTTGGGCGGAGACCCGCTGAGGGACGTCGTCTTGGCCCAAGCCGCGCTGACCGGACAAGATCGGGCACTGGCCCATCTCCATGAGAATTTCCGCGCGTTCGCCGTCGGGATGGCCATTAAGACCAACGCGAAGATTGCCCAACATCCGGACGACTGGTGGAACGAATTCGTCGAGGAGTTGGCCGGATACACCGATCGGGTGGCAAAACTCGATCGATTTCACGGCAAGTGCGGATTGCGGTTTTGGCTAGGTACCGTGGTCCGCAATGCGGTTCGGCCACGGGGCCCGCGACGCAAGAAACCGACCAGACAGCCGGCAACCGATGTGACCGCCCCCGCTGACGGCCGGTCGCCGGAAACCGCATCCGAGGGTTTGCGTGGCGGTTCCACCAGGTATCGGGCGCCCAGTCCGGCCCGAGCGGGTCGCCTGCCCGAGGATCCCGTCGACCGTCGTTCCCAGCGACAGATACCCCCACCCGTTTCCTCGGCGGAGTTGTTGGGCCGCCTGATCGAGGACGTGCTGCCCAGGATGTCGGCCAGGCATCGAGTTCTGCTCTACTTGCAGTTTGTCGAGGAGGTCGAAGGCAATCGGATCGCGCGAGTCGTGGGCGTTGACTCCGGCCACGCATCCCGGCTGCTGCGACAGGCTGCCGGCAAAGTCCGCGAACTTCTCTTGGAGCGGGCCGAGGAAATCCGCGCCGGCAGCCGGTACGGTGCGATGGTCGTCGACTTGATACAACCGGGACACGGCTCGCAGCAACTGGGAAGCCCTTTGATGCAGGGGTTGAAGAAACACAAGAACGCCGTGATCCAATGGATTCGCGACGCGTGGATTTCGGGCGCGCCCGGAAAACGGACGGACGGGCTACCGTCCGGCAAGGCACCCGCCGAACCGGACGAACATTTCCGAAAACGGCTTGAGGTTCTGCTGGACCAGGGCAAGTTGAGAATGCTTGCCGATGCACTGCATCAGGCCCTCACCGCTTCGGAACCGAGAAAGGGCAAGAAACTCGGAGAAGAGGAGGTGTCGCGATGAACCTTCCGACGAATCGCGATCATGTCGTTCCATCGGGCGAGGAATTGCTCGATCTGTTTCGCACCGCGGCCGGCGCCGGACCGAACGCCGACGAGCCCCACTTCGTCGACGACGAAGAACTCCTGACCTGCTGGTCGTTGGGCGAGATTAGTCGCCGGCAAGACGAAGAGATCCTCGACCATCTTGCCCGTTGCACGTATTGCCGGCACGAGTTGGCCGAGATGCTGCGGCTGGGCGTGATCGATGCCCCCGCGGAAGTTGTCGTTGATTTTGCTCCACCCGAGGAGACTCCGGATACGATCGCCCAGGGGCCGTTTTCCTCGGCCGCTGCCGATGGGCCCCAGCCGGCACCACCCGGTGCAACTTCTCGCGCCAGACATCGCACCGTCCTTCGCGCGGCAACCTTGGCGCTGGCCGGGAGCCTTGCCCTGGGCGTGTTCCTCTCGCTGTCGACGGACCGGCCCGGCCCAGAAGTGGCCCGTCTCGAAAAGCCGGGTTCCGACGCGGTCGACCTCAGTGAGTTCGCCGAACGCCTCGGCTCGTTGAGAGAGCGAGGCTACGAACTCGACGGCGGCCACTACAAAATGGGGGGGGCTGGCATGCCCGCGATGGGCCCCGATTGGTCCGCCAGGAGAGCACGATTCGAAGCGGCTGCCGAGGAATACTCCGATAATGTTTCCTTCGTGAACCATTACGGCCGATTCCTGCTTGCGGGAAACCGGTGGGACCCGGCGAAGGAGCAGTTCGAAGCGGCGCTTCGGCTGGAACCCGGGAATCGTGACGCGATGCTCGGCTTGGGAACCATCGCCTTTATCCCGGAGGACGACAAGATCGCTGCCCTGAAATGGTTCCAACAGGCCGTCGGCGATGACTCGAACGACGTGGCGGGGCGCGTCAACATGGCGATGTGCCTTGAGCAATTGGACCGTCACGCCGAAGCCGTCCGGATATGGAAAAAGGTCCTGGAAATCTCCGCCGACGTTGACCTGCGCGAGGAAATCGAATTGCATCTGGCCGGCGACTCGACCGACGGGGAACCCCGTCAAGGGGAACCCTACTAAGCGGAAAGGAATGGAGGAGTTCGATGAAGACACCACTGGTCGCGACCGCCGTCGGATCGATCCTATGCCTTGCGGCGTATGCGGGGCTCTTGGCCGAACAGACGGCGAGAACCGGCGGGGAATCGCTCCTCGATAAGTCTCCGCGGGTCGCGGACTTCGTTGTTCACCTGGGAGTCCATCCCCTCCAATACACCGAGCGCCCACCGAAGGTCTACTGCGTTGGCGACGAGATTCGCGTCACGTTGAAATCGGAGCGCGACGGATTCGCCTATCTGCTCTATCGTGGATCGGACGGCAAGACAACGTGCCTGCTTCCCGGCCCTTGCGGGACCCGTCATGCGGTGTCCCCGGACAGCGAGCCGGGGCCGTGTGACCTGCGCATTACGTCCCCGGTGGGAAACGAGTGGATCCAATTGGTCGTTACCGAGAAAGACGTGCCGGAGAAGCGGATCGTGGAGCTGGCGGAGAAGAAAGCCTTTGTCTCGGCAGTCCAGCGCGGCGAGCCATTGCCGCCGACTTGGCAAGAGAAAGCGGGTGCCTGGGCCATGCACCGGGTCAACATCCTGACCGTCGACGGTCCCAGCGATATTCCCAGGCCGCGCGGAGAGCGCCGTTGCGTGGGAATCTTCATTGGAGTCAGCCGGTATCAAGACGACAGGATTCCATCCCTGCATGTCTGCCACGGCGATGCCCTGGCGCTTTGCGAGACCCTGAAGGGGACGAGCGAGTTTTACCGTGTGATCGTTCTGCAAAACGAAGAAGCGACGCGGGAGAATATCAGAAAGGCGATTTGTGAAGTGGCGGCCCAATTGACGCGAGAAGGCGACGATGTGCTGATCTTCTGGAGCGGCCACGGGGCGCAGTGTAGCGACGGCAATGGCGACGAAAGCAGGGTTCCCGGCAGCGGAGACGCGCTCGACGAGTTCCTGATCCCTTACGACGGTTGCTTCGACTACGACAAGATTGCCGGCACGATGCTCCTGGACGATACGTTCGGCGAGTGGATCGAACGCCACTTGAAGAATCGCCGCGTGGCATTGATCATCGATGCGTGCCATTCGGCCGGCATCCTCGACGGCACCAAGGGCGCCCCGAGAAGACCGGAGAAGCGAGCCCCTTTCAACTTCCTCGACCGCAAGCCGAATTGGGCGAAGGACTCAAGTCGTCGCGAGGTCGCCATGCTGGCCTCCGCTTCATCCAGCGAAACGGCGTTCGAGTGCAAGGATCGCAAGAGCAGCGTTTTGGCCCACTTCCTTGGCGCGATGCTGACCAGCGGCGACGCGCCGATCACCGTGAAATCCGCCTATGCATCCCTGCGGGTGGACATCCCCCGGTACGTCGAGAAGAATTTCCCCCAAGAGAAACAAACCCCCTGCCTCGTCCACGAACTCTCGACCCCGCTGTGCCTGCGGCCGTAGACCGGCGCGACTGCAAATGCAGCCGAACCATGGCATGCACCGAACCCAACGTCACAATGACTGCATTCACTCGCTCGATTGTAGCGACGGACTGAATCAGGCAATTCCCGAACTGGGCCGGCAATTCCACTGGGAACAGCAATTCGGCTATACGCTTGATCCCGGCAAAAGGAATCTGGATGCGTTACGAGATGGCTTTGAATTCGACATTCCTGGGAGTGGCAGGCGTGTATTTGAAATCATCCGGCCCGATATTGCGTGGCAAGAAGACTCACATTGGCTGCTTGGGCTGTTGTCGATTGCTCAAGAATACAGTCGCAATGAACTTGCCCTTGGGCGGCGATTCTTTACATTGCTGGTGGTCCCCGAAGGCTCGCCATTGATCGGCCAAACAATTGAAACCAAGACGGTGCCGACTCCGTTCTGGAATCCATGCCGTGAACTGCATGAATTTGAATGTTGAATCACACGCACAAATAAGGCATAACCTCCATAAGGCCTCCCTTGTCAAGGGCGCGCGCCGGTAGAAGAGGCAAGTTCATCCGTCTGAAGCGTACTTGGTTTCCGCTGCCGGAGAGTACGGGTTCCTCTTCTCTGTTCGCGTCCGTGCCGTCGGATCAGAGAAGAGGAACCCGTACTTCCTGCGACACGACTGTCCCGGCAATGGGATGAGCCCTCAAAAGGCGAGCCCGATTCGACCGTTCCGGTTCACCCCCCGAATTCACGGAATCCTGACGCACTCTCCAACGAGTCGCCCTGAACCCCGTAACGCGAGGGGTGCATGGCCAGTCTCTAGTACCCAGGCCGTTGACCGCGGAGCGATGGGAATCTACAGTAGAGGCGGTGTCGGTCGACGAATCGGGGATATGGAGAAGAACGGCCTTCCCTTCCGCCGCTGTCGGACGTACCGGCTCTTTTCATTTGAAGCTTCCATGCTTGCTAAACGGGTCATCCCCTGCCTCGACGTGAGTGAGGGGCGGGTGGTTAAAGGTACGAACTTCCTCAATCTCCGCGATGCCGGAGATCCGGTCGAGGTGGCTGCGCGCTACGAGGCCGAGGGGGCCGATGAATTGGTCTTCCTCGATATCACCGCCAGCCACGAAGGGCGCGATATCATCCTCGACGTCGTTCGGCGCACGGCCGAGGTGGTCTTCATGCCGCTGACCGTGGGCGGCGGGATTCGCAATCTGGACGACATTCGCCAGTTGCTCAGCGCCGGTTGCGACAAGGTTTCCATCAACTCGGCCGCCTGTCGAGACCCCGATCTTGTGAGCCGGGCCGCGCGGCGCTTCGGCAGCCAGTGCATCGTGGTCAATATCGATCCCAAACGGGTGCAACACAACGGCACCGAGACGTGGGAAGTTCATATCAACGGCGGCCGGATCAGCACGGGTTTAGAGGCGGTTTCCTGGGCTCGTGAAGTCCAGCATCTGGGGGCCGGAGAGATCGTACTCACCTCGATGGACGCCGATGGAACCAAGGACGGCTACGATCTGGAAATCACCGCCGCGGTGACCGAGGCCGTGACCGTGCCCGTGGTGGCCAGCGGGGGCGCCGGTCGCCCCGATCATCTGGCCGACGCGATCCTCGCCGGCGGCGCCGAGGCGGCCTTGGCGGCCAGTATTTTTCACTACGGCGAGTACACCGTCCGTGAAACGAAAGAAGTCATGCGGCGGCGCGGTGTTCCCGTCCGCCTGTAACCCAATGGTCCCCGGCTCGTACTGCCGGGTATCCACTGAAGATTTTTCGAGGAACCACGAACATGTCGATTTCGGCCGACGAAGACAAACAACGGTTTATGGGCCGCACCGAAGAGTTGGAGATTGACAAGCTCTTCCGGGCGCTGGTGAAGTTCGAGGGAAGCGACCTGCATCTGAAGACGGGACTGCCGCCGTACGTTCGGGTCGACGGCACCTTGCGGCCGTTGAACCGTGGTCTGGTCGACGACGACGAAATGGTCCGCCTCGTCTTTCCCATGATGAACGAGCGGAGCCGGCGAATCTTCGACGACGAAGGCGGCGTCGACTTCTCTTATTCCCTGGAGATCGAGGGGCTGAGTTGGCGGTTTCGCGTCAATATCCTCCAGCAGTTGGGCCACGTGGGGCTGGTCGCCCGGCGAGTGAACAACGTGATCCCCAAATTCGAGGAGTTGTACCTCCCCCCCTCGCTGGAGCATCTGTGCAAGTTTGCCCAGGGAATGATCCTGCTGGCCGGAATCACCGGCTCCGGAAAGAGCACGACCATTGCCTCGATGCTCGACTGGATCAACCACAACTACCGCAAGCACGTGCTCACGCTGGAAGATCCCATCGAGTTTACCTTTACCGAGGACAAGTGCCTGATCAACCAGCGCGAGATCGGCATGGACGTGAAGGATTTCATGATCGGGATGAAACATGCCGTGCGTGAAGATCCGGACATCATTCTGGTGGGCGAGATGCGGGATCGGGAGACCTTCGAGACGGCTATCCAGGCGGCCGAGACCGGGCATCTGGTCTTCGGCACGATCCACGCCTCGACGGCCCCCAGTACCATCGGCCGTATTCTCGACCTTTTCCCCGAGAGCATGCACAATTCGATCCGCAGCGCGTTGGCCTTCAACATGAAGGGGATCGTCGCGCAGAAGCTGCTCCCCTCGATCATGGAAGGCGTCGGGCGGGTGCCAACCTGCGAGATCATGACCTTCAACCCGACGGTCCGCAAGCTCATCCTCGAGGAGATGGACGAGAAACTGCCCGACGCCCTTCGCGTGGGTCACGAAGACGGAATGCAAGATTTCACCACGAGTTTGAAAGATCTCGTCGAACGCGATATGATTGATCGGGCGACCGCCTTCGAGGTAGCGCCCAACCCAGAGGCGTTGAAAATGGCTCTTAAGGGTATTGAAGTCAGAGAACCCGGGATAATCGGATGATTCGTATTCTATTGATTCTGTTTGCCGCGGCCGTGATCACCGGCGCCGGCGCGGGCGACCTGCTGGCCCAGGATTCCGCCGATTGGCCCTTCATGGAGAAGGTCAACGACGCGGGATGGCGAGGGCCGGGATATTACCTCAGCGTGGTCAAGATCATCATGGCGTGGGTGGTCTTCGTCTGCTGGGTACGCACCACCGACTGGGTGAGCCAGGACGCCCAAGAGATGAAGTTCCCGTATGTTCGCTGGAACCCGATCGTCTTCGGCCCGTTCATGTTCGCGTTTGTCCTGCTCTGGCTGATACCCTATTTCTGGGTCGGTTTCTGTGTTCTGTTGGTTGCCTACGTGGCTCCGCTGGCCACCTATATCGTCCAACGCAACAACAAAGTCCCGTTACACCAGAAGGTGCTAACCCGATCGCATTTGCGCCATTGGTTCTCCGAACGAGTGGGAAAGGTGGGCGTCAAGGTGGCGGCCGAGAAGGCCGATCCACACGAGACGGGTCCGGCGGTCCTTCTGCTGGGCCATGGAGGTCCGGACGCGACCACCGACAACGCTCGCATGCTCCTGGCGCGGCAGTCGGAAGGATTTCTGCCGGCCCGGGAGATCATCGCCGACGCCCTTTCGCAACGGGCCAGTGCCCTGGTTCTGGAATACACGCCCCAAGCGGTCGGGCAGCGTTACATGGTCGACGGCGTGTGGCACAAGGGCGAGTCGCTGGAGCGCGAGAAGGCCGACCCGGCCCTGGAAGCCCTGAAGCTTCTTTGCGGCGTCAACCCGGCCGACCGGCAAAGTCGCCAGGAGGGCACGTTCGCCGCCGAATTCCAGTCGGCCAAACAGTCGGCCACCTTTGCCGCCCAGGGCGTGAAGACGGGGGAGCGCGTCGCCATCGGGTTTGAAGGCGAGAAAATCGTATTGGAAACGCTCGACGAATTGGGCATGCGTGCCAAGATCCAAGAGCAGCTCAAGGAGATGCTGGACATCGAGCAGGGATTCCTCCTCTTCTCGGCCTTGCCGGCCGCCGGATTGAGAACAACCACTCACGTCGTGCTCCGCGGCACCGACCGGATGATGCGCGAGTTTATGGCCGTCGAGGAAGAGAACAACCGATACACCGAAATCGAGAACATCCCGGTCACGACCTACAGCGCCGCCGGCGATCAGACACCCGTGGACATCTTCCCCAAGCTGTTTCGCATGGACCCCAACGTCGTGGTCATTCGCGATCTGGTCGACGCCAAGACGGTCGGGTATTTGTGTGACGAGATTAAGGAAAACCGGCTGGTGATCGGCACGGTTCGGGCGAAGGAATCGGTCGAGGCGCTGCTTCGCGTGCTGGCAATGAAGGTGCCGCCGAGTGATTTCGCGCCGGCGGTCTCGGGGGTTCTCTGCCAGCGCTTGATTCGCCGGCTGTGTGAGAAATGCAAGGAGGCGTACATGCCCCCGCCCCAGGTATTGAAGCAGTTGGGCATCCCCGAGGGTCGCGTTCAGGCCTTTTACCGGCCACCCCAGGAACGCGAAGAAGATTGCCCCCAGTGCAACAACATCGGTTACCACGGACGGACCGCGTTGTTTGAATTGCTGCCGGTCGGCGACCAGATCCGCCAGGTGCTGACCGAAAGCCCCAAGCTCGACCTGCTCCGTCAGGCGGGGCGACAATCCGGCATGCGCACCTTCCAGGAAGAAGGGATCTTGATGGTCGCTCGGGGCATTACCTCGCTGCCCGAGTTGATGCGCGTTTTGAAACAGTAAAAGGTAGGGACTCGATATGCTTCTCACTCTCTTGATGTTGGTGATTTTCGCGGCCTGCGTCGGCGTGCTCTATCCCGAGGGGATGTGGAGCAATGCCCTGCGCTTGATCAACGTGGTCACGGCGGCCCTGCTGGCGGTCCACTACTTCGAGCCGGTGGCCTACTGGCTGGAAGACATGGCGCCCTCCTTCACGTACTTCTGGGATTACATCGCCCTGTGGGGAGTTTTCGCGGTGAGCATGATGGTCTTCCGGCTGATTACCGACCGGGTGTCCCGCGTCAAGGTTCGCTTCCTGATACTCGCCGACCGCATCGGCAGCGGCTTTTTCGCCGCCTGGGTCGGCTGGGTGATGGTCTGCTTCACGATGATGACCCTGCACGCGGCCCCGATGGAACGCGTCTTTCTCTCCGGCGGCTTCAAGGCCGAGAGCAGCATGGTCGTCGGTTTGAAACCCGACCGGAAATGGCTCGGCTTTGTGCAGAAGATGTCGCTGGGCACGTTCAGCAGGGGTGAAGTGAACACCTTCGATCCCCAGGCCGAGTACATGCTCAAGTGCGCCTCGCGCCGCGCCAACTTGGGAAATCACATGCAGAGCACCGACGCGATTCTTGTCCGGCCGGAAAACGTACCCCACTAAGACGGCGATGTCCGAGCATTCTCAACACGCATCCCGATTCAGCGACGCGGCAGAGGCGGATTTGGCCGAGTACCGCTCGGTCAGCGGTATCGCCGTGGCCGGGCTGGTCTTCGGCACCCTCTCGCTGGGTGCGATGGTCGATCCTCTGGCGTGGATTCTTCCCACCGTCGGCATCGGCTTCTCCGCAACCGCCCTGGTCCGCATCGCCGGCAGCGACGGGAGTCTGATCGGCCGCAAGGCGGCACTGGTCGGGTTGGCTCTTTCGGTGACCTTTGGCACGGCCGGACCGGTCGAGTGGTTTTGCTCGCGATGGCTGGTCCGCCGCGAGGCGCGGCAGTTTACCGAGGCCTGGTTCGAGTATCTTCGCCAGGGAGATCCGCACAAGGCCCATCAACTGACCCTCCCGCTGGCCGACCGCCAGCCGCTGGACGATTCGCTCTGGACCGAGTACCAGCAAGGTCTTCGCCTGGACCTCAAGGGAGAACTGAAGAAGCCGCTGGTCCGCTCCCTGCTCCATTTGGGCGACCGGGCACAGGTCCGCTTCTACCAGACGACGATGCAAGACCGGACCGGCAACCGCGACCGCCTGGAGATGGTCTACGCCGTCACCTATCCCGACGGCGAGGAAAAGAAATCGTACCTCGTCTCCGTTCGCCTCGAACGGCGGGAGATCGAACACACCACCCACGCCGGCTGGCGCATCATCGGCGCCGACGGCGGCATCCGGCCGCCAGGAGCCTAGGGCGCGCTTCCGTCCAAATGTAGGGCGGGACCAGCGCAGCACCGGCCCACCACATCTTGCGAATCTGAAATTGGTGGGCCTGCGGAAACCTCCTCCGGCACGACAAACGGCTTTCGATACACCGGCGCTGCAAATCGGTTTGCCTCGTCCGCGAAAGCGCCCATGAATCGCTCCGACTTGGGGTCCATATCGAGCGCCGCGCCAAACGTCAACGGTCCTCGTTTCAGATCGATCCGGTTTGCCGCCAGATGCTGCTCCATGCGCTGGAACGACTCTTGTAGCTCCTTGTCGCCCTGGATGGTCTCGCGTATGAGTCCGTCGGGCGTCTGCCGGCCGACACGATGAGAGATATTCGCCATGTGGACCAGGCCGCAGGAAAGATGGCCCTGGAGAGCATCCGTGTGGAGGTCGTCCGATTTCCGGCCGCGGATACAGTCAATAAAGTTCTGTTTCGTGCTGACTTTCGTCCGTGTGAACTTCTTGATTTGGCGGCCGCCCGGATCGTAGGCGGCATCACCATGGACGTAGCCACCTTCGCACAGCACGATGGTTCCGATACGCACCCCGCGGTAGCGGTCCATCGATTCATTCACATTCTTGGTCCAGTTGCCGCGACGGAATTCCGCATTCTTCGGAAGCCCGCGCACCTCAAAGATGATCGGTGCCGGCTCGTAGTCGAACAAGGTGATTAACGTGTTGGGCGTTTCCCCGTCGTCATCGTAGCCGAGGCGTCCGCCAATACTCACGACTCGCTTGGGGAGTTCGTTCTTACCCAAGGCCCATCGGCAGGCGTCGACGTAGTGGATGCCCATGTTGCCCAGGTCGCCGTCACCGGTGTCCCAGTCCCAATGCCAATCGTAATGGAGGTATTCGCGCATCAGGGGCTTCTTTGGCGCCGGGCCGCACCATAGATCGTAGTTGCAGGCTTTGGGAAGTGGCTGCGGTCCGGCCACCTTGCCGATGCTCATCCGCGGCTTGTAGTTCACTCCGCGAGCGGAAAGGATCTTGCCCAGGTTTCCCGCCCGGGCATACTCGAAGGCTTCTTCGATCGCCCCACTGCCGCGCGGGCCGTGGGTTGCCTGGACAATGCGGTTGTACTTCCGCATCGCCTCGACCATTTTGCGGCCCTCGAACAGATTATGTGAGGCCGGCTTCTGCACGAAAACGTCCTTTCCCGCCTGGCACGCCATGATCGTCATCAGCGAATGCCAATGATTGGGCGTGGTGATCGAGACGGCGTCGATCTCCCTGTCTTCGAGAAGATGACGGAAGTCGACGTACTCCTTGACGGCTTCCCCTCGCTGGCGAAAGTCCTCGACGCCGCGCGCCAGATTGTCGGTATCGCAGTCGCACAGGGCAACGACCCGCACGCCGGGGATGCTGGCAAAGGCCTTCGCGTCGGCCCGGCCCTTGCCGCCGATCTTCACGTTGGACCCCACGCCAATCACTCCGATGCGAATGCTCTGATTTGCACCCCGGACACGTGCCCCGCCAAGCGCCAGGGCAACGCCCGACGCCAGGGCGGATTTGAGAAAGGTTCGCCTGTTATTCGCCACGGTGTTAGCCTCCAGTTTTTTACAACTCGTTCGGCAACCGTGGCTATTGTAGCATCACTCCTCCCCTCCGTCTCTAGTCCCCGGCGAGCCGCGGGGCAAACGGCGTAAGTCCTTGACATCGCATAAGGACGGGATTATCACTAGAAACGAGGATGGAATGATCACGATTGACAGGAGTTTCCAATGCAAATGACAGCAGGAATGTTCATCGGCCGAACGGTCATGGTTGCTGGGCTCCTGGCGCTGGCCCCCTTAAGTACGGCAGCGCCGGCGGCAGAAAGGCCCAATATCCTCTTCATCTTCACCGACGACCAGCCGCGGATCTGCATGGGCGCGATGGGCAACAAGCACATTCAGACGCCCAACATGGACCGCCTGGCTGCCGACGGCGTGCTGTTCACTAACGCCTTCGTCACCACGGCCATCTGTTGCTCGAACCGGGCGTGCATCCTGACGGGGCAGCACATGCGGCGGCACGACATCCGCGACTTCCGCGCGCCGCTGTCCGCCGAGGCGTTTGCCCAAACGTACCCGGCCTTGCTCCAGAAGGCGGGCTACCGGACGGGTTACCTGGGCAAGTTCGCCGTGGGCTGGCCGCAGCCTGATGTCCGGCACCTATCGCTCCCGGCCGAGCGGTTCGACTTCTGGTTCGGCTTCCCCCAGATGATCAACTTCCGGCAGGAGGAGAACGGGGAGGTGCGGTATCTGACAACGCTGATGGAGGAGAAGGCCGTCGAGTTTCTGCGCACCAACCCGCCGGAGCGGCCGTTCTGCCTGACCGTGGCATTGAAAGAGCCGCACGGACCGTGGAACTACTACGATCCGCAAGTGCCCGATCCGTACCAGGACGCCCACATCCCGCCGCCGCCCACTTGTACCCCGGAGCACTACGAGGCTCAGCCGGAGTTTATTCGCAGTTCGCTTAACGGTGGCTCGGGGCCGAGGTGGTTCAAGGACCCGGAAGCGTATCAAGAGCACACGAGGACGTTTTACCGGTTGATCGCGCGGGCAGACCTTGCCCTGGGCCGGATCATGGCGGCTTTGAAAGACGCGGGCCTGGATGAAAACACCGTGGTCATCTACTCTTCCGACCACGGATCGATGTTGGGGGCCCACGGCTTGGTTGGCAAGTGGCTGATGTACGAAGAGTCGATTCGCGTCCCGCTCATCATTCGCGATCCCCGGCTGCCAGTGAAGCTGCGCGGCAGGCATTGCGATAAGATGGCGCTGAGCATCGATTTGGCTCCCACGATGCTGGCTCTGGCGGGTGTGCCTATTCCAGGGTCGATGCAGGGGCGCGACCTGACGCCACTGCTGGGCGACCGGCAAGTCCAATGGCGCGAGGACTGGTACTACGAGCATGTCTATGACACGAAACCGCCGCGACGCCCCATCGTCAAGTGCGAGGGCGTTCGCACGGACCGCTGGAAATACACCTACTATCCCGAGATCAAGCCGCCTTACGAGCAGCTTTTCGACCTGAAGAACGACCCGCACGAGGTGCGAAACCTGGCCGGCGATCCCAACCACGTCGAGACGTTGGCCCGGTTGCGGGCCAGATGCAAGGTGTATCGCCAGGAGCTAGAATGACGGCCACGGCCATCTTGGGCTGCCGCCAGACGAGTCCTGACGGGAGGTCTTCCTCTGATGTCACTTGATTCTACAATCGGCTTGGTAGTCGCCGGATTGCTGGTTGGCAGCGCCGCCGCGCTGGCCGACGCCCCATCTCCAACCGTCGCCGTGGCCATCGAGGGCAAGGCTGCCGTGGTGATCGTGACGGCAAAGGACGCGATCCCATCCGAACAGACAGCCGCTCTGGAACTGGCGGCCTACCTGAAAAAGGTGACGGGCGGGGAGTTTGCCGTGGCCGCCGAAGGGGAGCACGACAAGAAACAACCCGGCATCTATGTCGGCCCTACGTCGTTGGCCAAGAGCCACGGACTTGATCCGGTGGACTGGGGGCCGGAACGGTGGGCGATGAAAACGGTGGGCAACCGCCTGATCCTGGTCGGTGGCCGACCGCGCGGCACGCTGTACGCAGTCTACCACTTCCTGGAAGACGTCGTCGGCGTGCGTTGGTGGAACCCGGTCGAGGAGCACGTGCCCAGTCGCCAGACGCTGATGGTCGAAGGACTCAACCGGCAGGACGAGCCGCGGTTCCGCTACCGAGACATCCATTTGCTCTACGCCCATGACGGCGGTCGCTTCGCCGCTCGCAACAGGGTCAACGGGTTGGGCTTCCGGCCGCTCGATCCGGCCTATGGATGCGGCGTGTACTACGGTCCGCCTGGCGGCGTCCACACGTTCTACGCCTATGTGCCTCCGAAGGACTATCTCGACGACCACCCGGAGTGGTTCTCGCTGATCGGCGACAAGCGGACCGCCGACCGCGCCCAGCTATGCCTGACGAACCCCGAGTTGCGGGGTTTCGTCGTCAAGAGGCTCAAAGGTTTCGTCGAGCAGGCACACACCGATGCCCAGCGCGTCGGGCGATCCGCGCCGGTTGATTTCGATATCTCACAGAACGATTGGGGCGGGATGTGCCAGTGCGCGAACTGCCAGGCCATTGCAAAAGCGGAGGGGTCCGAGTCGGGCCCGCTGATCGACTTCCTCAACCACGTGGCCGACGCGGTTCGGCGGGACCACCCGGAGGTGCGGATCAACACGCTCGCCTATCAAGCGACGGACGAGCCGCCGGAGACAATCCGGCCGCGAGCGAGCATTGTCCCCCGGCTGTGCGACACGGACGCGAATCTCCTGCGGCCGATCACCCATCCAAACAATCAGCCGTTTGCCCAGCGGGTGGCCGCCTGGGGTCGGATCGTCAACGATCTGCGGATCTGGGACTACGCCGTCACGTATACGCCCTACTACGGGCTGCCCCTGCCGACGGCCCACACCTACGCAATCGACTACCGCTACTTCGCCGAACACAACGTGGAGGGTGTCTTCACCGAACACGAGCATCCGATCCGCGCCGATCTGCGCGATTTGAAGGTCTGGTTGATGGTGAAACTGCTGGAAGACCCGACCCGCGACTACGATGCCCTGTTGCGGGATTTCACGGACGGTTTCTACGGCTCTGCCGGTGCCGCGGTCCGCCGCTACCTGGCCGATCTTCAGGCGGCCGCCGAGGCCAGCGGCAGCAACGTCGATTGGTTCCCCGCCCTCTCGCAGTACCGGTACTTGACGCTGGAGTTCATCCAAAATGCCCATGTCACGTTCGACGAGGCCGAGCAGGCCGTTGTGAACGATCCGGTCCTTCGGCGCCGAGTGTGTCACGCGAGGCTACCCTTGGACCGAGCCTCGTTGATCCTGTGGCCGAAAATGATGCGCCAATGGGTCGCCGACGGAGGGAAACCGGAAGCGATTCCCTTGGACCGAGCGGCTATCGCGAAGCGGTGTCGCCAGACATGGAACGCTCAGATCGAGCTTCGCATCCCGCAACCACAGCGCGATGCCGAGCGGGCGAAGGTTGAGGCGGAGCTGACTCCCTTGTTGGCCCGGCCAGCGTTCGTCCCGCCACCGAAGAAGTTTCGCGACTTGCCGCTGAAGGATATTTTCGACTTCACGGCGGAGCAGTCGAACAACTGGAAGGACGTCGCGAGGCGAGTCCCCGATACTCAGGCCGAATGTGGCATCACCAACCGCCTGGAACTGTCCGATGAGGACATGGAGAAGTACAGACTGCCCATGTCCTGGGGCGCGTACGATGTGGCCGGCAAGCGCGGCCTGGGTTCTACGACGATCAAGCCCGAAGACGTGGCCGGCCCTGGCTATCACTGGTACAAGCTGGGCACTCTGGCGGTCGCGCCGTCCAGCTATGTGTATTTCTTCTGGAGTTGGATCATCCAGTTTCCCGTCGATGCCGCGGTGGACCCCGATCGCCCCAATCAGAAGTTCGACGTCTGGGCGCGGATCAAGTTCGAGGGCCCCGGCTTCCCGCACGGCAAGCCGGACGATATCAGCGCCATTAGCGTCGAGCGGGTCGTGCTGGTGAGAAGCTCGCCTGCTGGTTCATCGCGTCTGCCTGAAGCCGAAGCACGCGCGAAGGAGTGACCCTCACTTCGATCGGTCCTGGGGCCATGGGCTGCCATCGGCCGTCTTGCAGTTCCTCCGCTGCCAGTCTTCGTGGGTTGCCCGCATCGGCCATGTGCTTGCTGTAGAGGTAGGACCTTTCCAACCCGTCGGGCACGGGTGCCTAAACTTCAGATCGGAAGGTGTCCTCACCCCCAAGCCTTGCCGTTCTTCTTCGTGCCGCAGAGGGCCACTTCCATGCCCATCGCCCGGGCCATGGCCGCCTTGGCTAGCAGGGCCTTGTCGGCTTCCTTGACGCTGTTGGCATAGGCCACTTGGATATGGTTGGCCTTGTGCCGGGCCATCAACTGGTCGCGCGACATGCCGTAGGTGACCGCGTGCATGATGGGCCACTGGGGGGTGGTCAGGTTCAGCCGGCGCTCGGTCTCCTCGGCGGGCAGTGCGACGACCTCGGCGCGGCCCAGGTCCATTTTGAGCTTGCCCTTCTCGATGAAGATACGCGACCAGACGATCTCGCCCGGCTTGGAGATGCCCTTGAGCGTGCCGCCGCCGAGGCGGAAGAACATCGCCGGCTGGCGCTCGCTGGAGGCGCCTTTCCATCCGCCGATAAAATGGGCCGGCGGCGCGGACCCGCTAATCAAAAGCACCCAGACGTAGTCCTTGACCGTGCCCGACTGGTCCCAGTCGCCCCAGCGGATGTCGTGCAGCGTGTTCTCCACCGGCTGGCCCATCGCCTTATGCACGCGGTAGGTCATCAGGCCGTCGAGCCCGGCACACTCGTCGACTTCGTTGAAATGCACCATCGGCTCGCCCTTGTACAGGATCCGTTTGCCGTCGCGGCTTCTGACCGGTGGGCGGTCGCTGTTGTTGAGCGTTCCCTCGACCAGATCGGTGGCCGGCAGAAGATCCTTCAGGCCCTGCTGATATTGGATGCCGATCAGATGGCAGCCGAAATCGTCGGCGATGCGCACCGCCGCGATGTACATCTTGCACTGCGTCAGGAGCTGGGCGTCGGTCAGATCGGTCTCGTCGGTGGGACCGGTGACAAACGTCATCCCCTTCTTGTCGTACCAATCGCGCACCGCCTGGGCTTCTTCGTCGCTGACTTGCGTGCTCTCGTAATAGAGGGCCGACTGGCTGAGCCGCTCCTTGTAGACGCCGGTCGGGTTGAGCAGTTCGTCGGGGATGATGGCGTTGTACATGCCCATGCATCCCTCGTCGAAGATGCCCATGATGGCCTTCTCGTGGCGAAGCTGCTCGGCCAGCGCCTTCCCCAATCGGTTCTCGGCCGCGGCGACTTTGACTTTCTTTAGCGGCGTGACGTGTTTGGTCGCATGTCGCACGCTGCCCGAATCAAGCCATTTGTTCAGCTTCTTAATAAACGGTTTGTCGGTAAAGTCCTCGCTCCAGAGGGTCGAGAACTTCTTGTCGGCCTTGGTCAGGCTGGCGTTGAGGTTGAGCATGCCGACCAGCCCCGGCCAGGTGCCCGACCAGTTGGCCACGGTGAGGATCGGCCCTTGGTGATCGAGCAGGCCCGAGAGGACGTGATGCGAATACTGCCAGACGGCCTCGGCCACGATGATCTTCGCCTTGGGATCGATGCCGGCGAAAACGCACATCCCCTCCTTCTGCGAACTGATGAAGCCGTGCTTCACGTCCGGCTTGTAGTGATGGGCCCGAACCAGTTCGTACCCGGCCGCGGCCAGCGCTTTGCCCAACGCCGCTTCCATTTCCTGTTGAGCTTCCCAACAGGCCGCATTGGCCGTCTCCCGCAGATCACCACTGGTAACCAGCAGCACCTGCTTCTTCTTCGCCTTCGGCGGTTTGGAAAGTTTTGGAATGTCGTAGGTCGCCATCGAAAATGTCTCCTAAGGTTCGTGGTCCGGCAGGCAGCCGAGTGCCCCTCGCGCTGCCGGAATGCTCGTTTCCGTGTTAAGTGAAATCAACGGCAAGTATCTTCGGTGAGGAGGAAACAGAGGGGCTGTCAGAGAGATGACGATTGGCCCTTGCCTGCTTGTCCTGACGTAAATAATGTCTGCTACTAGGGTTACGATTTTTGTTCATAGGGTTGCGGAATCCGGGCTGGCTTATTCTAATATATGTGAACGCTGTCCCGTACTTGCTATGGTCCGTCCACAAAGGGTGTGCCTGCCGCAAGACCGTCGAGGCAGCCTTCAATTGTGATACCCGCAACTAGGAGCGCACTGATCACCACAAGCGCAACGAGAATCGTGATATCTGTAGTGGTTCCGCGCCGTGGTGCTGATAGTGGTTTGCGCCGTGGGGTCCGCCTATGAGGCGCATTAGTTCTACCCACGTGGCACCTCCTCATGGCTAGGGTTTGAGCAATCTGGTCGGGGCTATACACTGCCCCGGCCAGGAAATCCAGCAATTTGGAGTGGTCCCGTGCAGCCCTCACCAGTTGCAGCTGGTGAGGGCTGCCTTTTTCAGTCTCACTCAATCATCTTGCGTAGAGCTTCTGCATCAAGTTCTCCATGTGAAGTCGGTGTCAAACGCTTTCTACTCCCCCTATATAACAATCCGCCGCGCCGGAACAAGCCCCCCGATCAGAACACGTACCGATTCACCACGTTCTCGAACAACTCTTGCCTGCCGCTGGTGTTGGGCGTCGCGTCGCCCTT
This sequence comes from uncultured Planctomycetaceae bacterium, assembly GCA_964444795.1. Classification (GTDB taxonomy): domain Bacteria; phylum Planctomycetota; class Planctomycetia; order Pirellulales; family Thermoguttaceae; genus JABMRP01. The sequence goes on along the minus strand of CAYUIQ010000020.1, from coordinate 4,092 downwards.
TTCGAGCATGTACTTCTCCAGCGAGGCGAAGTTGTGCTTGCCGGCTTCGATCTCGGCGCCGATGCCCGCGTCCCAGGAACTGTAGCGGTCCTTGACCATGCCGGCGATCTCGCCGGATGCCCGCATCGCCGCGGCGATCTTGAGGCCCTTGGCGAAGCAGTCCATGCCGCCGACGTGGGAGTAGAACAGGTCGACCGGCTCAAAGCTCTCGCGGCGGACCTTGGCGTCGAAGTTGACACCGCCCGGGGTGATGCCGCCGTACTTCAAGAAGGCCAGCATGATCTTCGTGCCGAGGTAAACGTCGGTGGGGAACTGGTCGGTGTCCCAACCCAAGAGCAGGTCGCCCGTGTTGGCGTCGACCGAGCCCAAGAAGCCCTGGTAGCCGGCGTACTCGAGTTCGTGCTCGACGTTATGCCCGGCCAACGTGGCGTGGTTGGTCTCGATGTTCATCTTCACATGGTCTTCCAGGCCGTACGCCCGCAGGAAGTTGATACAGGCGGCCGAGTCGTAGTCGTACTGGTGCTTGGTCGGTTCCTTGGGCTTGGGCTCGAAGTAGAACTGGCCGGTGAATCCGATCTCCTTGGCGTAGTCGACGGCCATGTGCATGAAGGCGGCCAGATGGTCCAACTCGCGTTTCATGTCGGTGTTCCAGATACACTGATACCCTTCGCGGCCGCCCCAGAACGTGTAGCCGTCGCCGTCCAGTTGCAGGGTCACTTCCAGGGCCTTCTTCACCTGCGCGCCGGCATAGGCAAAAGCGTCGGCGTTGCAGCTTGTGGCGGCGCCGTGGGTGTAACGCGGGTTGCTGAACAAGTTGGCGGTGCCCCAGAGCAGCTTGCTGTCGGTGCGCTCCATTTCCTCGGCAATCACCTTGACCACGGCATCGAAGTTCTTATTCGACTCGGCCAGCGATCCGCCCTCGGGCGCGACGTCGCGATCGTGGAAGCAGAAGAACTGGGTGCCGAGCTTCTCCATGAACTCGAAGAAGACGCGGACCCGATTGCAGGCGTTGTCGACGGTATCCTCGGCCGCTTCCCAAGGCCGGATCATGGTGCCGGGCCCAAACGGATCGGCACCGGTTCCCCGCATCGTATGCCAGTAGGCCACGCTGAACCGCAGATGGTCCTTCATCGGGACGCCTTCGACCATTTCGTCGGCATTGTAGTGGCGAAAGGCCAGCGGATTGGCGGAATCGGGACCTTCGAACTGGATCTTGTCGACGTCGGGAAACGCGGCCATGGGGATATCTCCGTGAGGTTTGGGGCTAGGCTTCGTCGGAAGACCCGTACGATGGCCCTCCGAGGCCGTCGTGGTGAAACAACCGGCGTTGGCGACGGCCTCGGAGGGCCATCGTACGGGGTTATCGTCAAAGCCTCGTGTTCTGGATTCAAACAATCCGTGACGACTCGGCCCGAAAGCCACCAAATCGGGTGGGATGAATGCGAGCCGAATGAATCCCGCCAATATAACAGCGCCGCGCACGGGGGCAAAGGGGCGGCGTGGGCCGCCTACCAAAGGATGTCGATTGCCCGCCGCTCCCGTCGGCCGAGGCGACGATTGGGTTGGCTGGGTCAACGAACCCCGGACGGAGTCCGAATTGAACGCCTTGCGTCAAGGAGCGATGATTCACGGCATGTCCGTCTCAACCGCGGCGGCTCAGATAATCGCGGAGCCAGGCCGTCTCGCCGCGCATCATCCATAGCCCGGCAACGCTGAAGAGCCCGAAGAGACCGATCAGGCCGTTGACCGCCAGCATCACCGCCCCCAGTTCATCGGCAACAAAACTCCCGCCGCGCCGCAGGAGAGCCGCCGGCGCACATTGATGAAACCGATCCAGGTCGCCGGCCACCAGCGGGGCCAGGATTTCAGGGGTTCTGTCGGCGCGTCTTCTGGACATGGCATTGGGAAGGCATGAAGTCCTTGTTGGCTAGGCACACGGACCGCGTCGGAGTCGAACACTTCTGTATGGACGCCCGGTGCCACTGGCGCCAGTGCCTCGTGGCTGGTAGCTTACACCCTACGCAACCGAAGGAAGCTCAAGCGGCATGCGGCTCCGCCCCAGGAGTCCGATTAGGATTATGCCCGTCCTTTTCTTCCCTCAATCTTGGAAGTCTTGGCGTGTCGAGGACGACGACGCAGCCTATGGTACAGCACAGCCAACACAACTGCAATCGCGACGGTTGCGAGCCATGCGGTCGATCGTGGCTGTTGCTTTGACGGCGCGGAGATTTGGTGGGAATTCAGCACAAAGTCATACTCCGACACGCGAGTTGGGACAAGGACGACGTCCCGGTCCAATTTATCTTTGTCGATCACTGCGCGCAAGCGAGAAAGGTAAGACGGCTGAGCATGCTCTTGCGGGCCAAGAACATCGGAGGCAGAATCCAAGCCACGTAGCACTGCTAGGAGCGGACGGTGGCCTACGGTATCAAGGTCTGACGCAAACTCAGTAACAAGAAGATGTCCACCATTGTCTGCGGTGAGTTGCCGAAAGACAGCTTCATAGTTGGTGCCACTGGCAGTCGAGGTGTCCAGTACAAGTTGCTTCGAATCGATTTCCGCGTTTGCCCAGTTTTCACCGCCATACTCACAATCGGCGAGGACATACAGCACCAATTCGATCTGGTTAGTCGCCGACAGACGTGAAATGACCAACGGGTATTCAAGTTTCGTACGGCGGTAACTGTAAGTAATGGGGTGCGGAGCGAGGCTGGGCTGATCCTTGAATTCTGCTCGTAGGCGAATAGCCAACCAGTGCCAGCCGAGATCAACGTAGCGCCCGATCACAGGATCTGCACCATTGGGGATAAGGTAGTCATTCTCGTTGAGCCAACGGACAAGAGCTTGGTTGTCGGACGCATTGAGGACGACGTAGTCAAATATTCCAGCCGTCCCGGCATCGACAATGTCGACAACGTGGAGTACGCGATTCTGAGAGTTGCCGCCACAGCCAAACTTGGGACCGGTACGAGTGATGACCCAGAATTCTGGAGTTGTGCCGGCCTGAAGGGCACGGAACACCTCTTCATTCCCCACCTGGATATTCTCCGGAGTAGCGGGCACAGGGATTACCCACGCTAGGTCTGTCGGGCCAGGTCGAAAATGCGTTCGAAGGGACACCGTGGTTGTTCTTGCGTGCGAATCCAAAACAATGAGGGCCTCTTGTTTCGGCGATTCGACCATATCGACAGACTGCCCCAGTTTGCTCACCGTCATCATTCCATCGCCGTACACGGCGCCAACGGCGAGAAGGGAAAATGCCGTGGATGCGAAAGCACATCGCATATCCGTGCGCTCCTCCAACGCGGGCGGTGCATTAGCCGCGCAACTAGTGTCTATCGAGCACCCCTACCCCTAATCTGTTAATGATGGCGTACCACTGCACAATAGCATTCTACCCCACGAAGCTGGTCGTAACACATAAGTCGTGGGGGCACAACGGGCTGACTGCACTTGTGCTGGTTGCCGTCAAGCGTGTTATCGGGCGGGGAAGGGCGAGATTGTGGCTGTCTTGACTCTTCCAGTTCTTCCTGGCCGATCCACTCGCACGGAGCTTCTTGGGTGCTTCCGGCTGCAAGCTACGGACGAAGAGGCACTGGCGAGACGCCAGTGGCACCCCATGCGGCCCATTCAATCCATTCCTCCCTTCCCTCCTATCTCCCATTGCCCCGATTTCCCTCTCCCGCTACAATTCACCCCGTCGAGGTCTCTCATCACGCCAACCGTCAAGGAAGACGAGGCGAAGAGCATGGAAGTTGCTGCCCGGTCGGGGGTGCTCAGCGCGTTTGAACAACTCCGCTACGCTCGCGAAATTATCGAACTGGAAAGCCGGACGCTGGGGCAAGTGGCTCAGCGGTTGGATCGTCAATTCTGCCGGGCCGGAACGAAAAAGGGAACGAAAAAGGGGTCAAAACGGTTTTCGGCGTAAACAGTTCTGACCCAATCCTGTTCGGCACAAGATTTGCGCCATGAAAACAAGGCAAGATACGCAGCTTAGTTGGACTTGCGCGCTCGGCCGAGATCGCGCATAATCTGGGGCATGGCCGGAAAGAAACGCGAAAACGTCCGTGACGAGGACATCACGGGCCTGAA